>JAITAY010000372.1 GCA_031283915.1 Tannerella sp. | reverse complement strand
ATCACCCGGTAAGCCGTCTGGTAAACGCCCCGTTCCTCCGCCGCAATGCGCCACGAGAAACGGGGTTGAGGCACATCTATCCCCGATGGACGGGTCAGGTATTCACAACGCAAATCCCCTACCGACGGGGATGAAGTACAGGCGCCTAAAAAACAGGCGCAGAAGGCCAGCATAATAGCTGTACCTCCGATGAAATTTGTTTTCCAGTTCATGACATGATTTTTTATAAAATGAATAATGATGCAAACTTACTACATTTCACGATAATGACGATGCATGGTGAATGATTAATGACGAAACCCGCCTTCCAGCAGTGGCTCGCACGACCCGAAGCGTACAATGTTCTATGAATTAAGATGTCCTGTCCCGTAAGCTATGAACCGATGTCATCAAGAGAAGGGCAATCACATGAAAAGTCATTGTTTTTTCGTGAATAGCGCCTCAAAAATGAGTTAGCCCGCAAAGGCGTCTTTATTTTTCTTCAAATTCTCCGGGAAGATTTACTAAATAAAGCTGTTGAGTAGCTCGTGTAAAAGCCGTGTAAAGCCACCGGTAGTAATCTTCGCCCAGCATTTCCCGCGTGATGTATCCGATGTCCAGAAACACGTTGCGCCACTGTCCTCCTTGCGCTTTGTGGCAGGTGACGGCATACGCATACTTCACCTGTACGGCATTGTAGTATGGATCGACCTTGACTCTTTTCAGTTTGCCGGCTTTGGTCTTTTCATCGGCGTAGCTCTCCAGCACGTTGAAAAACAGTTTGTCGCTCATCTCCTTGGGCAGGGATGGTGCATCGCTTTGCAGCGTATCCGTCAAAATCCGTATTTCGGCCTCCCGATCGTCGTCCTGAAAGCGAACCCATACGTCGCAGAAACGGAAATCATGCATCTCATACGTATGGCGTACGCGCCGCACTTCCACGATTTCACCGTTGGCAATAAAATCCGCTTCTTTCACCTGTTCCGTATGGAAATAATTATTCTTGACTACCATCAACCGGTCGCCCGTGGAAATTTCCTCTTCCATATACAAAATCCGGTTTCGGATACCTTTATTATATATGCAGGCACGTTTGTTCGAACGGCAGATAATCATCGTTTCATCCAGTCCGTCCCGGTCATAGGCCGAGGAGATGGCTTCAATCAACTCGTCGCCACTGATCTTCTTCACATCGACAAAACCGGAAAGGCGCAATGTGGGATAATCGTCGAGTCGGCGCGTCTGCAAGCATTTCCGTATCAAGGTGGCGTTGAACAGGATTCCCGAGTCTTCGCTTTGGCGGGCGACCTGAGTCAGTTGGATTTCATGCACCTGCAAATGGTATCCGCGCAAGTAATCGACGCTGAGGGCGGGACTTTCGAGCTGCGATACGGGCGGCAACTGCGCCGTATCGCCCATCAGAATCAACCGGCAACGTTGGCCACTGTATACATACCGGATAAGGTCGTCCAGCAACCCGCTGTTTCCGAAAGCCCGGTTTCCGGTCGTGGCGTTGGAAATCATGGAAGCCTCATCCACAAAAAACAGCGTGTCCCCATACAAGTTGTCGGCCAGAGAAAAACCCTCAAATTCATTGGAAAAAGCCTTTTTGCGGTAGATCTTCCTGTGAATCGTGAAAGCATTCTGCCCCGCATACCGGGCAAAGACCTTGGCCGCCCGTCCGGTTGGCGCCATCAGGATATTTTTCTGCTGAAATTCGTTCAAGGCTCTCACGGTGGCGCCAATCAACGACGTTTTCCCCGTACCGGCATATCCTTTCAGCAACAATACGCTACGAGATTCTCCCGAAAGTAGGAAATCAGCCAGTTGACCGATGGCGAAAGCCTGCTCTTCCGTCGGCCGGAAGGGAAAAAAACGGGCGATCTTGCTGGAAATAAAATTATTTCTCTTTTCCATGTAATTATTTTGGGCGATAAAGTTACTGCATTAAATATTCTTTTCTATATTTGCAGCACAATTATTTGAAGAAATAATCAAAACAAAACATGATATGAAGATTACACTGAAAGTATTATTGGTTGGAGCCGTTATTTTGCTGGCGTACATGTGCTACCGCAGCATCATGAGTTCGATTGAATTTGACTCGGAACGGAAAGTGCGCGAGAGCGCTATTCAGGCACGCCTGATTGACATCCGGAAGGCTCAAATTGAGTACAAGAATGTATATGGCGTACACGCGGCGAATTTTGAGGAATTGGGTAAGTTTTTAAAGGAGAAGAAATTGCCATTTGTCCTCAAAGAAGGAGAATTGACGGACGAGCAGTTGGAAAAGGGCATGAAGGAAAAGGAGGCTATCAAGTTGGGCTTGATTAAGCGCGACACGCTTTGGGTAGTGGCCAAAGACACCCTGTTCGGGGCAAACTATAACGTGGATTCGCTGGCGATTGTACCGGTAGCTAATGTGAAAGCCTTTTTCTCGATGGATACAGCAACGCTGCTTTCGAGTTCGGGTTATACGGTAAAGGTATTCGAAAGCGGTGTGAAGTATGATACGTACCTGGGCGACTTGAACCGTCAACTGCTGATCAACCTGAAAGACAAGGCAAACAAATTAGAAAAGTATGATGGTTTGCGCGTCGGTTCGGTTACGGAAATCAATAACAACGCAGGAAACTGGGAGTAAAGCAACACCTTATGATGCTTCGTGTTCCCGACACGTTAACGATTGATTGTGCGGAAAAGTATGTAGTGTCCATCCGGTTGTGGCCGGGTGGACTTTCTTTTGCCGGCCATATCCCGTCGGAAAAAGGCAGTTTCTTCTATACGGAAACAGCCTTTGATCCGGTCACGCCCTATCCGCAAGCGTTGAAAGACGCTTTTTTTGAACACGTTTTTCTCAGTTATCCCTACAAACACGTGTATATCATATGCGTAAATCGCCTGTATACACTGGCGCCGAAGCCGGTTTTTACGGAAGAAGCCGAGGAAACGCTCATGTCGTTTGTTTTCTCCGCTCCGGGTCCGGGGTACAAAATACTACACGAATCGCTGCCTGCGCTGGAGGCCGAAATGGTATACGGCCTCCCGGAAGAAGTCTATTCCTTCTGTTGCCGTTCGCTGATTCGTCCGCAATTCACCCATGCCGTCACGCCGGCGCTGCTTTGCTGGAGAGAACGAAACCTGCCCTGTTTCCGGAAACAACTGTATGTGTCGGTACATGAAAACATCATGGATGCGGCATGTTATGACAGGGGCGCCCTGACGTTTCTCAATTCGTTCGACTCGGGGAATGCCGCCGACCTTCTCTACTACCTGTTATATATCTGGAAACAAACGGGGATGAACCAAGCGGAAGATGAATTGTTGCTTTTTGCACCGGCGTCGCTGTATCAGGAATTGAAGGTGACGTTGCGGAAATATGTGAATCACGTTGTGCCGGTCGAATCGCCCCGGACGACGGCGGAGACGGACACCGCACATATCCCGCTGGATATTATTTCCCTGTTCGGATGCGAATCATAAGAGGCATATACGGTCGTCGCAGGTTTCGGATTCCGCCGTCGTTCAGCGCCCGTCCGACAACGGACTTTGCGAAGGAGAATCTGTTCAATGTCCTTGAAAACCTGGTGGACTGGGACGGCATGAGGGCGTTGGATCTGTTTTCCGGTACGGGGAGCATCTCGTTCGAGATGCTTTCGCGCGGTTGCCGGCAGGTGACGGCCGTGGAATTGAATCCTGTTCATGCATCGTTTATCCGGAAAGTGGCCGGCGAATTGCAGACGGAAGCGCTGGATTTGATACGCGGAGATGTGTTTCGCTATCTGCGCTCTGCACGCGGGCAGGCTTTTGACCTTGTCTTTGCCGATCCTCCTTACACGTTGAAGGAACTGCCGGAGCTGCCCCGGTTGATTGAGAACGGCAAATGGCTTCGTGAGGGAGGCCTTTTCATCCTGGAGCATTCCAAAACATACGATTTTTCCGCTTTTCCGCAGTTCTGTCAGAAAAGAACGTACGGTTCCGTGAATTTCAGCATTTTCAAATCCAAAGACTGGCAGCAGCCGGGCTAAAGTATTTTTTTCAAGGATTCCCCGACGCCTGTTCCAATGCAGGGCAAAATGTTGACATTAAAGGACGGGAAAGAGACAGGAGTAACCAAATCTTCGGCAATGGTTCGCACGGGCTTTAGCCCAATTTTTCTTCCCACCGTCAATTTTATACTCAAAAGGAAATGGCTTGTTTCGCAAACCATTTCCTTTTGAATATAAGTTAGCGACGCTTGGTTTCAAGTTATACTGCGCGCGGTATAGTTTTATGCATAAAGAGGTGGTTAGAGGTTAGAAAAAAAAGTGCAACAGCGCCTCCGCAGGGCTTTAGCCCAATCCCCCCACATTGCCGTCCGTTTTAACCCAATGTCATCAAGTTAAG
>JAITAY010000331.1 GCA_031283915.1 Tannerella sp. | reverse complement strand
CCGAACAGGGAAGACGTCCCCAGCCGAAATCGTTGTTTTGAATGTCAAAGGTTTTCTCACTCGCTCCGCGACGGTTATAATATTCAATCACTTCCTTATCGGAAGATTCACGGTCGTTTGTCAATATGCAGCGGTAAGTGAACTTCTCGCCCTCAAAGAGGTCTAATTGGTGATCATCCGTTTTCTCACGCATGATCACCAAACGGTAATTTAAAGTTATATTCTTTTCCACTCGAAGATACAACTGTGGTATTTTCCTCCGAAAGTTCTTTTATGCCGCGAAGCAGCGTGTCGGGACTGGGGACGGGATTCGAGGGTATTCCCTCAAGTGTGGCTCACAAATGCATCTGAACATCTTCGGCTACATCGCAGCCACAAAAGAATATGGAAAATCACGTGCGGAAAATATCGCTGTATTGATAACCGAAATTACTGCGACGGCCAAGTTCCCGGTCTATCAACGAGGAGAGCCCCGAACGGGTAAATTCATCGTTCACAAAAGTAGGTGAAATTTCGCACATGACAAAGCGTTGGCTAATTTATTTTATATCAGCGCTTTGTTTTCTTTTGATGACTACCGACTTGCGGATTTAAGGCTATCCGAAAATCTTCTACTTCTGATAAATATTTCTGTCACACAATGACAAATTGTATCATCCGCATATCTTTCAAACTTTATCAATGGATAGTTTATCTTCATCCACCTGTCAAAGACGTAGCGAAGAAACAGATTGGCTAAAACCGAACCAATCACAGAACCTTGCGGCACTCCCTTTGTGCGTGCTGTCTTTGTACCGTCTTTTGCCTGGTATGGTACTTTGAGCCAACGCTCTATATACAGTAGTATCTATCTTTCACATGTTTGCTTACAGCTTTCTTAAAAAGTTCATGGTTGATTGTATCAAAGTACCTGCTTATATCCAGGTCAAGCACACAAGGGTATTTCATGCAACGCTCTTTTGCAATGGCTACTGCTTCATGAGCTGTTTTGTTTGGACGATAGCCATACGAGTCTTCATGAAAGAGAGGGTCAATTCGGGAAGTTATTGCCATTAACACTGTCATCCAGGCGATTCTGTCTTCTATTGTCGGTATGCCCAATGGGCGTGTACCTCCATTGGTTTTTGGAATCTCCACCAGCTTGAACGCTTTTGGAAAATAGCATCCCCAACTCATGCGGTTCCATAGTTTATACAGGTTCTTGCTCTTATTTTCATCATAAGCTTGCATTCCTGTTCTATCTATTCCCGCACTGCCCCTGTTTGACTTGACCGCCTTATATGCCTCACAGACTAACCGCTTTTCAATTTCACAAGGTTTTGCTTCTTTCATTGTCTCATCCTTTGTTCTAGTTGAACTTTAAATTTGGCTAAGTACGGTACCCCCTTCGCTCCATCTCCATTACAGAGACTTAATCACTAATACGAGGTAATCCGCCGCAAACATGGACTTCGGTACTTTCTGCCTTGCGTGTCACCGCTCTGACTTTTTCCCTTGACATTCCATGACTGCTTCTCACGTTCCTTTAAAGAGCCTGTGACAAGTTCATGCCGTCTATACACTGCATATCCAGCTGTCAGTAAACAGGTTTCTTCAGCCATTATCCCAAGATTCATGAAAGACCCTGGTTTTGATGTGAATTGTTAACTTTGATAAAGATGCTTCGTCGAACGGTTCACTTTCGTTCATCTCCTTGCCACTTACCTCGCCTTCCTTGCGGCATAGTCCAGTCCTGCCGCGCGCCGTATAAAATTACGAGAAACAAAAAAGAACTGAAAGCCTTTTGCGGTTTCTCACAAAATCATACTGAGCGCAGTATAACATAACTTCTTTTACTCTTTCTTGTAATATTTAACCCAGTCGATCCACATTTCGACAGGTAAGTCATCCGGGTTAACGGTTACGACCCATGCACCTCCTAATTGCATATCTATTAATAAGAAAAAGGGTTGGTCAAAAGGGAATTGTCCTTCCTTGTCGGTTTCTATCCGGGGGTATGTCAGTATGAGTTTGTCGTTGATAAACAAGCGTACACTGTCGGCATATCGCTCGACGGCATAAATATTATATCCGAGAGGGTCGATTCGTCCTGATGCACTTTGCGGAGGGTTTTTGATTCCCAGCGTATAGGTGTAATATGAATGAACGGTCTGGTAGGCAATGTCGTCCGAATTGAGGCGTTCCATAATGTCTATTTCTCCTCCATCCGGCCAACTGCCGTTTTGTGGTAGCATCCAGATGGCCGGCCAGGCGCCTTGCGCTCCTTCCAGCTTTGCACGAATTTCTACGCGTCCGCGTTCGAAATTAATTTTATCTTTTGTCCAGACGCCTCCGGTCAGGAATGGGGCTGAATCGTGCAGCAAACTGTGGTTTACGATCCCGCGCAGGACAAGATTCCCGTCCTGCATCCGGAAGAGGGAGTCGAAATCCGACATGTAATTCTGCCAGTCGGAAGTCCCCCGCGGGATTTTACTCCAGGAGTTCGTGTCGAAATGAGTTGTCTGATTAAAATCGTCTTCCCATACTAATTTCCATCCGTTTTCGTTCTGATTGCAGGAAGAAAGTATAAACAGGGAAATAAAAACATAAATAAACTTTTTCATATATAAAATTTTAAATGATTAATTGCGTTATTTACCATGCTCGATTATACGATCGCATCGTGCTCGACTGTATGGCCACGTCTTTGCCGGTGACGCATGGCTATCGGTTGGTGGTGTGCCGATCTCGACGGGATTCGTCTTGCCGGCAACACGGCTCTACTGTTGCAGCGGTTACAGGTTCGGCGGTTTGGCTTACTGTACCTTGCGGAGTTGGTTGCCCGCGGGGGCTGTTGCCGATGTATCGTATGTTATAAGTTTTCATGAAGTCTGATTTTTAATCGGGAACAAAGATATTATTATTTATAACAAATCGGCATGAAGTGCTTCGAATATCCGGTTAGCGTGCTGTGTCCGGCTGTTGTCGGAGTGGGGTGTCATCGGGTTTTCTGCTGAATTGTTCTTGATTTCCATGGTTGAGTCCCCTCTGAAAGTTCTGTTTTGGTTGTTTTGGCCGGCGGGCTTTGTGGTCAGGAAGAACTTTTCAGAGGGGACTCTTATATGGTTTGTTTTATCTGTTTTTCCAGACAAGGTTTCCGTCGGCGGTCAGACTGATGCCGGAATCACTGTGATCTTTGATGTTCTTTCCGATGCCTTCGTTAAATTTCCAATAAGCTTTCAGTCCGGTAGTCTTCGGATCGACGCTGACCATATTCGCGGCAACCTCCTCCTGTGTCCGTACTACGTTCCAGATGCGCACTTCGCGTATATCGCCCGGATAGTAGTAGGCGCCGTTGTCGCCGGAGGTCTGTTTGCCGATGTAGCACGGATTCCAGCTGACCGGGCGCGATGAAACGTCCAGGTGGATCATGTCGTTGGGATAGAAAAGCGGGACGTCCGTTTGTCGTTTGGTGAGCTTTCCGTTCAGATAGAAACATATCGTCTTGGCGGGCACGTCGAAGGTCACCGCTATATGATTCCAACTGTTTTCTTTCAACCTCATATTACCGTCAATAAAAATCCAAAATTCGGATTTGTTCATATCGTAACCGATAAACGTCATGCTGTGGTTTTGGTCAAAACGGATTATGCAATAGGCGTCTATACCGAAAAAGACGCCGGCGCCGGAATGATTACCGGTAGGCCGGAGCAATCCTTCGATGGTGAGCTGTGAAAGGTTCGCCAGCTTACTGCCATTCGGAATCTCAATAAAAGTCGGGCTAATGTCTGCCACGTTGGAGAAAGATTTATTGAACTGGCGGCTTTGGGTGATGGCTCCTTCCCCGGCGGTCGGGACCACCGTCCAGTAGGGCGCCAGCGACTTTAATGTTTCAAAATAATCTTGCGGAATAGCATACGTGTCGACGTCGCCGACACGTATGGCCGTGGTCGCGTCGGTAGAGGAGGCCGGGTTGTCGGGGAAGTCCGGCGAAGCGGAAATCTTCAGGGTATATCCTCCTTCAGCTTCTACTATTTTGTTCCAGGAGAATGTCGGGAGTTCGTTCTCGGTGAAAATCTCGTCCGGAAGGGGTGTAATCAAAGCAATCGTCGGCAGGTATTTATCGAACCTGCGGCTTTGGGTGACGATTCCTTCCCGGGTGACGGTCGGGACTACGGTCCAGTAGAAAGACACCCTCTTTAAGGCTTTATACTGCTCCGGCGTAAGCGTGTAACTGCTGACGTCACCTACCGGGATGAGCGTAGTTTTATCCGGGTCGTCGGGGAAGGCCGGATCGGTGGATATCTTCAGTGTATAATCCGTCACTTCGCCCGTTTTGATCCATACAAATGTGGGAGGTTCGGTAAAATACTCGTTTGGAATCGGTTTATCCAGAAAGATTACCGATGTGATTACCCTTGTATCCACCGTTACGGGAAACTTAAATTCGACGGTATCCAATATCCTTACTTCGTCTATTTTGGGAATCAGCCTTGTGGTGACGTTCACCGAAACAAGCGCATCGCGTTCCACGTTTGCGACAAAAAAGACGGGTACGTCGTCTTCTCCGCTTCCGCTTACCGTATTGCCGTCCTTGTCAACGTAGTTGTACGACCAGCCGAGAACGTCACACATGACGGAAGACAGGCCTGTCGCCCACTGTATCTGTGCCGATGTAGTGGATGCTAAAACGGTAGGGGGAGGCAGAATCAGCGCATCGCGGTTTTCGGCCGTATAAGGACGTGCGTCCGTTTTTAACGGTAACGATCTGTTTCCAAATTCGTCTTCCGTATAGATAGTGAACTGGTAATTCTTCAGTTTGGTAAGTCCCGTGATATTCACCCACGAGCAGATGCTGTCGATCACCCGGCGGTGGTCCGGTTCCGTAAAATCTTCGCACTCGATGACCGTTTTTTTTGCTTTGCCCATGTTGAACTGACTTGCCGGTATGCGTCCTGCTTTTACCAGGTCTATTTCCACCCGTTCGTAGCCGATCTGTGTCCGGATAATTCCATCTAATTTGTCGGCATAGATCGTTTCTTCCTTCGCATATTTTTCAATATTATCGTAGATGCCGTCACACGACCCGAACATGCTCATCCCCAGTATGAGGCACACCGGGATGCTGTATTTCATACGATGAACTAACTTTTTCATAATCATTCAATATAATTTAATTATTTATTCCAGTCTATTAACTCTTTGATTTCTTATTGTACCCTTCTGCCATACAGGGAGATTTCCGAAATATAATTTCCCGTGACGGCTTCGAATCTGAAATATCGCGTTGCACGGCTGAATTTCGGTTCTTCCGGATAGAGGAAAGCCTTATCGCCGGCATCACCCAGCGTCTTGTAATCCGATTCCTGCATGACGGTCGGGGTGGCGATGTTATGGCGCGACACCCATTCCCATTCCTGATCTTCCCCGTTCCAGACATACATTTCGTAAGCCAACACGTTGTTGCCCCGGTAATAGGCGCCCTGCACACCGGTCTCCGTCCATGTATAGCGCTGGTGGGTTACTATCCGCGACAATTCGTACTCCTCGCCAAGGTCTATGATGATATTCCACGGGTTTGCATCATTGGTGAAGTAATAATTCCTCAGAATGTCCTCCTCCGTCAAACCGTCTATTACTTCCATCATATCCCCTTCATTATAGTTGCCGTCGGCTTGCAGGACACCCAGAAATTCACCCGGCGGAGGCAGTGTCCACCCGTTTTTAGCAATCATTCCATCCTGCAACAGGCGGATGGTGGTATCTTTGGCAAAGCTCGAATTACCGTATTTGTCCCCCACGCGAACGTTTACGGCAATCGGATTTTGCGTAACCAAATCAATGGAAAAGTTAGCTTCCGGCTGGTTGGAAGTGAATACGCCGATATGGTTCGCCTGTTTGCCGTCCTGCAAATAATCAAGCGTTACGTACACATAGATGTTTTCTTTCAGCGAGTCCGTCCATTTGACGAGCAGGGCGTCGAAAGAAGGTATTATTTTAAGGGATTGCGCCACCAGTTCCACCGCAGGTTCCAGCGCGGTAACGGTTTGCCGGATATGTTCAGACTGGTTCCCGGAGCGGTCGACGGCATAAATGTCGATCGAATGTTCCCCGCTGCTGCCAAACCCGAACACATCTAATGAATCGGTGAAATAGGATGCTGCAAAGTGAACGGTTTCTCCTGAAGAATTAGTGTAAGAAGCCTCTACCGAGAGCAGGTCTTCGTCGGCAGGGCGCCGATAGAAAATTCTTGCCCCGCCGGGCAACGGCTTTGAAGTGATGAAAACCGGCGCTAAAGGCGGCGTATTGTCCGCTTCGCCGATTTCAAAACGTTTCGTATCCTCGCAACCGGACAAAAATATGACGAGAATAACCGTCCAGGGCAACCGTAGCGAATGGATGGCTTCCCGGATCACGGTGAAAGTGTTGCGATATAATCTTATCTTTTTCATGTTCTTAATTTTTAATTTATAAATTGTGTTTTTACCATCCCGGATTTTGAATCAGCGTGGCATTGGCGTTTATTTCTTTTACATGGATCGGCCATAAACAATCCGTAATCGACCATTTACGTGCCTGTACCACCCGCAAGTCGAAAAACGTAGCTGCCGTGGTACCCAAATAATTCCATCCCCAGGCAGGATTTGAAAATTCGGACACGGCCCTTTTGGTTCGCAGCATATCCCAAAAGCGCATGCCGCTTTCGTACGCAAATTCGATATTCCGCTCCTTCAGGATGATGTCCCGCAAATGATTTTGGTCAAGATGTTTGTTTCGCGCTTCGTCCCTCACAAATTCGCCGGTATAAGCGTCTTCAATGTTGGGTATGCCCGCCCGTGCACGTACCATGTTCAGCGCGTCATACACTTCCTGAGAGGGCCCGTAATATTCGTTCATTGCCTCTGCTTTCATCAGGTACAGATCAGCTACACGAATATACGGCCAGGCATAGATGATCAGCGTAGATGCGCTGCCCGAGTAAATAGATTCGGGATGTACGATTTTTTGTACCGCGATGCCGGTTCTATTGGCCCATGAACCCTGGATGGCTGCCATATAGCCACCGGCGGTGCCGGCAAACATCAGAGTGCTGATCCGCACCTGGTGGGCGCGGTAATACCCGCCGGTGATGCCAAGATTGGCATAAAATCGCGGCTCACGGTTCAGGTACATCCGGACGGTTTGTACGCCGGGTTGCATGATCCCACGCAGGGACGCATAGGCCGGGTCGTTTTCGTTGGGAGTCGTGACGAGTTCCAAAAGAGCATTCCGATAGACCGTCTTATCGTCGTCAAGGGGTAATCCGTTTTCCGTATAATACCGTTCCATCGACTGGTAGGAAGCAGCCATCCAGGCCTCTCCCGAATTTTCAGCGCCCGGCCCGCCATATCCTGCCGGTTTTTTTATCACTGCCGCGCTGTGCATGGTGCTCGCCTGCGTCACGTCGGTTACCCCCCAGATTATTTCTTCGTTCCACGTATCTACCAGTACCATTCGCAAATCGTAGATTTTCTTCATCCGTTCCGTATTGAGCCTGTAATCATCCGTGTCATACGCATAGGGTTGTCCCTTGTACTCGTATAACCGCAACCCGTTCTGTGCGCAGGATGCAAGCGCGTCGTCCACTGCGACAATCACGTCTTTCCATTTCTCTTTATCTTCCGTTTGTGGAAAGAAATGCTGACCTTCTGCGTTCAGGAAATTGCTGTAATATTCCGAGTTGCCGTTGTAGAACGGGCTTGCACGGTACAGCAGCACACGCGCTTTAATGGCTTTTGCCGATACTTTGTCCACCTGACCCAGTTCATTGAGTCCCGCCCGTTCTTTCAAGGCCGGTATCGCTTCGTCGATCAGATTGACAATATAGGTGAAACATTCATCAATCGGGCTGCGCGGCAGGAACAAATCCTCATCGGGCGCATCGGGAGAAGCTGTCTTGGGCAGGATGATGGGGCCATATTCCTGCAAGAGCATAAAGAGGTAGTAGGCTTTCATAAATTTTGCCTGCGCGATCCAGTCGGCTTTGTCTTCCGCCGTCATATCGGGAATCAGATGTACATTTTCCGTAAACAGGTCGCAGTGGCGGATGCCCGCCCACAAACTTGGCAATGCCCACCAGGCGGAGTTGTATTTTTTACCCGCCCAGTAATCAATCAGCGGATCGGAAGACGACTGTTCCCCGCGCATAATGCCCCCGCCCTGTATCCAGGTACGCTCTGCATCGACCTCGGGAGATGTTACGATCCATTCGTCTCCCATCGTATATTGCGTATTGTCCCGTCCCTGAGAAGGCAGGTAACTGTAAACTTTTGCCAGTGCATTGTACGCCATTTTCTGAGAGACAAACAAATCCTCATACTGCACCACATTGTCGGGCACGACATCCAGATAATCGCTGCATGAACACAGAAACACAAGAGAAACAGTGATGAATGACGAACGGAGAAAGATTCGTGGCGAACGACAAGCTACGCTTGACAAATAATGCCACATTTTTCGAATGATATTTATTCTTTTCATATTATTATAGCATTTATATAATTAAAAATTGATTTGCAATCCAACATTAAATCTCCTGTTAATGGGGTAGGCCAGTCCATTAGCGCCCATTTCGGGATCCCACATTTTGAACGCGCTGATGACAAAGAGATTTTCCGCGCTCAGGTAAACACGAGTGTTTTTCATACCAAGTTTCTTGACTTCCGGCAGGTTATAACCCGCTTCTATTGTTTTCAGGCGGAGAAACTTCCCGTCGCGCAGCCACCATGACGATTGCTGAGTATTGTTTGCCGTCGGCGCGGCTGACAACCGGGGCCAGAAAGCATATACGTCCGGATCGGTTTCTTTCCAGTAATCGTCTGCCACAATCTGGAGAGCATTGCGCCGGTTGGTAAACGGCGCGATCCCGCCAGCGTCAATAAAGAAAGATACACGGGCATTCCCCTGGAAAAAGAAAGAAAAATCGAAGTCTTTATAGCCGGTGGACAGGCCAAAGCCGTATTGAATTTCAGGGACGGTAGGGTATCCCATCGGTATCTGGTCGTCAGAGTCGATTATTCCGTCTCCGTTGATGTCGGTGTATTTGATGTCGCCCGGAATGTATGTGCCGAACCCCTGCCGGGGCAAGTTGTCGATCTCTGCCTGATCCACAAATAACCGTTCCGCCACATAGCCCCACTGCTGGTTTATGTTATGACCCTTACGGCTTAGATAACGGTCCGGGTAGTTCACCTCGTCCAGCTCGAGGTATTCATTGGCGGCATATGTAAAGTTGGCACGTCCGGTCATCCAGAAATCGTTGTTGAAATAATGCTGGAGGTCAATGGACGTTTCCAGCCCCTGTGATTTCACCTTACCGATATTGCCGCTGATGGCTGCATCGAATCCGGCAGATGCCGGCAGGCTGTTCCTCGCCATATACACGCGGTCGCGGATGTCGTGGAACACGTCTATCTGAAATTTCAACGCTTCATTCGGCATCAGGCTTACTTCCAGACCCACGTTGAGCTTGTTGGCGACTTCCCATCCGATGTCCTCGTTCGCATAACGCGAAATGGAATAGCCGCCGTACGTATTGTTGTAATTCTTTCCCCACGTGAAACTGCCACCACTGCCAATGGCAATGTCCGACAAGTAGTAGAAACGCCCGGCCCTTCCCGCAATGGCATCGTTCCCTACCAGTCCGTACGTAATTTTCAGTTTCAGGTTACTGATAGTATTCTTCATATCTTCCCAGAACCGTTCGTTGGAAATTAACCAGCCGGCGCCTATCGAAGGGAAAAAACCAAAACGATGTTTTTTGGAAAATTTTTCCGACCCGTTATAGCCATAATTAAATTCCGCGAAATACCGCTGGTCATAATCGTAAGCAATACGTCCGGAATTACCGACGTTCCGTTCCGGAAGGGTCTCAAATACACTGGTGCTGCTTCCCGCAGTCAACACATATTCTTCCATCATCCCCACCGTCATTATGCCGAGCGTATGCTTCCCAAACTGGCGGTCCCAGTTCAGCCGGACTTCATAATAATAATGTCCGCTGGAATTGCGGGAAGGTTCCACATTACCGAGTAAAGCGCTGGGGTTGGTGGGATTCGTGCAGTACAGGGTGTATTCTCCTGTCAACGGATCGGACGACCGCAAGGCGTAATAATAGGGATTATAGCGACGTTTTGCCGAATAATAACTCCACACATTCGCCGATCCTCTCAGATGCATTTTCAATCCTTTGACGAATTTATCCAAATCCTGTGTCAGGGTAGCCTGTATGGTCATGGTAGATTCGTCCCGATCTTCGTATCCCCTCACCATTTCGGCATAAGGATTGGACGGAGCCTGCGGCATGCTGCCAAACAGCGTATGCGTGGTATACAGGTTATCGGTATCCGGCGTCCATACGGCAGGATAATCCACCGGATTGGCATTCATCACCATTTTGAAAATGTCGCTGGCCGACGTGTAAGGGCCGTTGAAGCGCTCAAACCGTCCGTGTATCCTCGTGTCTAACGTGGTAGTTGAAGTCATTTTGAAGATGACGTTACTGCGAAGGTGAACCCGGTTGATGTTGATATTGTTGTTGAAATTGTTCCGTTGATCCACTTTCAGCAAGCCTGTTTCGTGATCGAAACCGCCCGCCACATAATAAGTCGCCGCCTTACCGCCTCCGGATACATTCAAGTTCGCCTTAGTGTTGTACGTATGTTGATTAAATAATTGTTCATACCAGTCAATGTTAGGATAAAGCATCGGGCTGTCTCCTCTTTCGGTACCCATTATCTTTTGCGGGTCATAAAAATCGGCGGTAGTGGAAGACCTTGTGGTATACGCTTCATTGTACAGCCGCATGTAGTCTACGCCATCCACCATTTTTATCATACGGGTCGGCTGTGAGACGTTTACATCCACGCGGGCATTGATTTTTACCGACCCTTCCATTCCGGATTTGGTATTGACCAGTATAATCCCGTTAGCACCACGTGCACCGTAAAGCGCCGTTGCCGATGCATCCTTAAGGATGGAAAAGCTTTCGATGTCGTCGGGTTGCATCCGTGCCAGGTCATCGGTAGTCGCCTCGAAACCGTCTATCAGAATCAACGGAGAGACGTTATAGCCAAACGTCGTAACACCGCGCACGAAAAACTGGGCATTGTCCGCACCCGGCTCGCCTGTCGTTTGGTACGATATGATGCCCGGTATTTTTCCTGCAAATGCGCTCGTAAGATTGGTTGCAGGGATTTTCAAATCTTTGACCTTCACCGTTTCCACCGAAGCTATCACGCTCGCCTTCTTCTGTATGCCGAACGCCACGGCCGTCACCTCGCCCAGTTCCGTCACATCCTCCTCCATCACCACCGTGATGATACGCCGCGAACCGACCGTGACATCCTGCTTTTGATAGCCGATATAACTGAACTGTAACACGCATGTATCACTCGGTACGGCGATACGAAATTCACCGTTAATATCCGTAGTGGTCCCCAAGGTCGTACCGCGCACCACCACCGTCACTCCCGGTATGGCTTCGCCCCTGTCGTCGGACACTGCGCCGATAACCGGAATCTCCTGCACCGACAAACCATTGACGGCCACACCTTGCTCTCCTTCACTCTCGGGAAGAATCAACGATTCTTCTCCGGTTTTTGCCACCGAAACGCGAATCATTCCTGCGGCGACTAACACAATAACAATAAATTTTCTCATTACTCTTTTTTTTTTGATGGGTTATAATTCAAATGGCTCTATCGCCACAAAAAAAACCGGCATATCCCTAAAAAGAGATACGACGGCTATTGTAAAATGATGGATTTTTTATACAAGCATACACCTTCGCCGGCACCGAGAGCACCGGCGGAAAAACAATCTTTTTTTCCAATTTACCTTCCGGCTCTACATTCAGCACAACCGGATTTATGAGCGGGGAAATTTGTGATTTACCCCCCCCCCGTTTGTATGAGGTTAAGCTGA
>JAITAY010000318.1 GCA_031283915.1 Tannerella sp. | reverse complement strand
GTAGCGGCATACGCTTTCTTTTCGGTCGGTGCAAAAGTAACGTCTGCGGTTCCGCCGGTCGCTGAAGAGGCACCGGGAGCTACACTGAAACCACTGCCGGCGATCGAATACGTAAGAGTATTCGTCAAATTATATCCGACAACATTCAATGTTTTTGTTTTCGTTTTTCCCGGCGGCACAGCGCTGAAATCCAGATTGTCCGGTTGAATAAGATACTTGCCGGTCAAAGGCGCTGCCAAAACAAACCCAATAGCGCCACCGGTTTCATCCGGACCATATTTATCGAAACAAAGGTCATTGTTTGACTTGTCAATACCGCCGACTCCTTTCATCGACAGACCCAGATAGCTGCCATTCGGATTTTTGATAGTAAAAATTTGCGAACCGAGGGCTGCTGTGTAATACCGGTTGCCCTTCGTTACAAACTCTCCGAACGGTTCTGTCGCGTAATCAATGGTATTACCCAGTCCGCTAATCAATTGATACTCGCCGGCAGTACCGGTAGCTACTACTTTCCAGCGCGAGCCGGGAGCATTCACCGTATCCTCGACATTGATAAGCATTTTTCCTATGCCCTGATCAAAGTAATAACCTTTTACAGAGCCACCATTAACTGTACTTGAGTTTCCCCAAATACCCCAAATCCGTTGTTCCAACCGGATATGGTACCACACATCTGCACTTCCGTCAGCCGGGCTGGTAGTCGGAAGATCCACTGCCCACAAGGTTCCTCCTGCGAAGAACGCCAGCAGCCACATTGTCAAAAAAGAATAAATTTTCTTCATAACATAAATGAATAATTAATAAATAAATAAAAACATATACATACTCTGCGTCCCTTCGTCTTCGCCTGAGGATCCCCTGAGGATCGGAAACGGCGCAGTTATTTTAATTATGCGGTAAAAACCAGTTTTGCTCATTCATCAACTTTGCTTTCAGCGCAGCATCTTCGACGCCTCGGCGGTTGGCGACGCGCGTTGCCAGAAACTCGTTGCCGTAGTAGTTGGCGAAGCGCATCAAATCGTGAAAACGGTTGCCCTCACAAGCTGTTTCCAATGCCATTTCGTCGCAGATTTTCTCATCGACAAAGCGGACGGTATCGCAATCGGCAGGAATCACATAAAACCGGTTGCGATCCGATTCGCCGCAACCGCGCGAATGGATGCCGCGCGTGGCAGTGGCAGTGGCAGGGAAAATGGTTTCGGGAAAGTTGCAATACGGCGGCAAGGGGTTTACTTCTTCCGAATTCACTTTCGCCGGATCGTTAAAGAGGGCATTGGATACGCCGTATTTCAGGACGGCAAATGCCAGCGTGGGCTTATTCAAGCGATTAAGGGCTTCGATATACCGCAGATAAACCGAAGCGATACGGTAGATGTAGGAGAGATTATAATAGTTATCTCCCTCCCGCTCACCGTACATCTGGATAAACGGCAGGGAGTCCGATTCGGCAGTAACAAAATTCGAGTAAGAAATGGTACGATTACCGGCAAAGAAAGGAGGCATATCGCTTGCCGTATAAGAAATAACAAGCCCCGTCGTCCCGGAGCGAACAGTTCCCCGTAAATCGCCGGTGGTATAAGTGGGTTCGTCCAGCGGCGTTGCCTCTCTGGGCAAAAAAGCGTATTCCTGCCGGTTCCAAAGGTTCATCGACGCAATCGAAGGCCGTAACTGGTACGTACAGTTGACGTTAAGCCTGTTAGTCCATTCCGCAGGCAAGCACCAACCCATCAATTGCGATCCGGATTCATTTTCCGTAGAGGTATAAATAGCCGTTATCGACTCGTTACTCGAGGTAGCCGAAATGAAGCTTGAAAAGCCGGCGTCCCCCCACCATTGTCTCCGCCATAACAGATTCAGTCTGTGGGAATAGAGGTAATCGTGATACTGCACCGCCGCCAACTCGGCTTGACCTGTATAAAGATAGAGGTCGCCCAAGACCAGCGTAGCCGGGATAAATGCAACGTTGATGAAGTCGTGCATCCCGTTATACGAAGGATTGCCCAGCGTGCGTTGTATTTCCTGAGCTTCCGTCAAGGGTTCTTTGAGGCGATTCAGCAAGGTGTTCAAGTCGGAAATCCATACCGAAGGGTCGTTTTTGATTTTATCCCGGTCTTCTACCGTCAATATCGGGTTGTTGTAGTAGCAGGCTTTGCCGTAATTCAGCAGCAACTGCATATATACCCAAGCGCGAATGGTTTTTACCGCAGCCAATTCCTTAATCATCACGCTTCGCCCCGATACGGTGGCCGTCGTATCCGCCCGCTGAATAAAGAAGTTGCAATTGTTGATGATATCGTAATACGCCCGCGTATCGGTATAGGGATTTTTATCGGTTTCTTTTACGTTGAAATTACTAATGGCCTGCAACTCCAGGTCGGCGTTTTCCGTTACATCCAACAAATCGCCCCGCAATTCGCCGACTAAGACGTAGCGGTCGGCAATGGCTTGCATTTTCTGCAAAATGCCCACCATGGAATAGATGGTATCGTTGGGCGAATTTAATACGTGTCCTTCCGTCGTCTTGTAATGATCGGTATCGGTTTCCAACATATCTGCGCACGACAGGAAACCGGTAAAAAAGCACAGGTTAACGAGTAAAGAAGCCGCCAGCAGCCGCGTCCTTTTCTTTTTATCTTTTGACTGTTTCATAAATTCTTCCTTTTTACAAATTAATTTTAATACCCAAATAATAGCTTTTTCCAATCGGCGTTAAAGCGGCGTCAATTCCCTGATAGAGCGCTTTATTGTTCATCGAAAATTCGGGGTCGCTACCCAGATATTTCGTCCACGTCCAGAGGTTGTTTGCCGAAGCCCAGAGCGTAACTCCCTGTAAAAAGGGCGAATCGAAGGGGATGTCGTATGAGAGCGTCAGGGTTTTCAGGCGAAGATAGCTGCCGTCTTCGATCCAGCGGTCGGAAAAGTCGTTGTTGCCTTGCGGGTCGCCGTAAACCGCTCGCGGAATATCGGTACGCTCTTGACGGGGCGATTGCCAGCGGTTGGTCATCGCCACCGTCTGGTTATGAAAACTGTCGCCGGCTTCCAGTCGCGAACGCAAAGCGTTATACACGTCGTTTCCGTAAGAATAAGTAAACAA
>JAITAY010000313.1 GCA_031283915.1 Tannerella sp. | reverse complement strand
AAGGTTGTTTTGTTCTTTAAATAAGGTAGAAATAAGGTTTTTATCCGTTATCAAATCCCTTCTCCGGATGCGCTTATCTAAAACGCAGGTTATTATATACAATCCATTCTATTTTGTGTAATGAAGGGCTTTTTGATCCCGTTATTTGGGGCGGGCTGTAAGCTTTTATTGGGGGACTACTAACTACTAACTACTAACTACCCCTTTATGCACAAAACTATACCGCGCGCAGTATAATTCAGGTTCCGCATATCCCGGCAAAGGAACAGTAACTGCATGTTCTGGAGAGGGAGGTTCGGGTGAAGGAGACGTCCGGGTGGAAGAGGCTGTCCAGGCAAGCCCGCAAACAGTCCTCGAATGTTTGACGGTGTTCTGTAAAATCGGTCACCTGTTTTTTCTCTTTGCCGATGTAGATGGCCGGATTAAATTCGCCGAAGAGGTCGCGCATGTAGTAAACAGTCGGTTGAAGCGGTACGATGCCTTCCGTTTCGCCATACATCCAGGCATACATGAACACCTGCATGATCGCCGGCGGACGTTTCTCGTCCGCCGGGTCAAAAAGACTTTCGACCGTCTTGAAATCAAGCGTTTTTTTCATGCCCGTCTTGTAATCTACGATCCGGACGATTCCGCCGACTTCGTCCAGCCGGTCGATGAAGCCTTTCAAGCGTACCACCTGTCCGTTCGTCAGCGTAAACAGCGTTTGCATCTTTTTTTCCGACCGGAGGTAACGAAAAGGCGTCAGTTGGCGGTCACGTTCCAGTATTTTCAGGACGTACTTGCGGATCAGTTCTCCGGTCAGGTAATGCCGTCCGCTCAGCGGATGTATCTTCTCTGAATGAAAAAAAAGTTCGGCAAACGCACGGTGAATCAAGCGAGTCAGGTTCGTTTCCCCAGCCGCCGATTTCAGCAGGTCAGCCGTTATCGACGCTCCGCAAAAAGGCTCGTAAAGCCATTCGATCACCTTGTGCAGGATGCTCCCGAACATGCTGTTTTCGACGCTTTCCGAAACTTCCTCATCCTCCTTCAGTTCCTCGACCGAAGCAAAATAGAACTTCAGCGGACAGTCCAGATAGGTATTGATCGCGCTGGCGGAAAGCGCTTTTGTACCGCCCTGCAGGCAGGCGGACAACTTGCGTTGCACCTCCTCCGTCTTTTCGACCTGCAACGCCGGCGTCCGGGAGAGCAAGACCGGATAGACGGTCATTTTTTCGCGGACAGGCAGGCCATAGTGATATTTCAACTGGTGTACAAACCGGCTGACTTCCCCCGTTTGCAGCCCTTCCGTGCGGGTGTCGTACAGGAGAGTGACACGTTTAGCCCTGGCAATCAAACGGTAGAAATGGTATGCCAGGAGACTGTCCTGATGTTCCTGCACCGGCAGTCCGAAGCCGCGTCGCAGGTTGAAGGGAATGAATGTATTGAACGATTGCCTGGCAGGAAACACGCCTTCGTTGACGGACAGGATAATCAGGCGGTCGAAATCCAGCACACGTGTTTCGAGTACGCCCATCACCTGCAAACCGGACAGCGGTTCGCCCTGGAAGGGAATCGTGACCGTATCCATGACGCGCTTGAGCAGACTGAAATACGTCTCTGCCGACATGCGGATACCGGCTTCCGCAATCAGCCCTTTTATCCGGTTGACGGTCGTGAAACAGTGAAAGACAAACTCCTGATCCAGTTCGTCCATACACGCAGGAGCCTCTTCCTCCTTTTCGGGATGGAGGGCGGTCATCGTCCGGTTCAATTCCTGCAGGATGGCGATGAGGTAGTCCGAAAGCGCACCGGCGTCGCTTACAGGCGAAAAAATCAGGGCAAGCAGTGGCGTCCGGCTCATTTCCGCTGCCGTTACGTAGATTTTGTTATGCAGGGCAATCTCCCGGATTAAATCCGTGACAGCCTCGCGGCAGGCCGACATCACATAGGGATGATTCAGTACGCCAAGCGTCTCGCGATGATTGAAACACAGGCCGTCGTCCGTATTCCGCAAATGCTTCTGCAAGGCCAGCACCAGTTCCACCAACGCCGATGCAGGCGTACCGGCCAGGGGATAGCCCAGGGTCACGTTGATGCGCGTAACCTCTTCAGGAATGGCATTCAGCGCCGGCACCAGCAGTTTTTCGTCGGGCAGGACGATGGCTGTCCGCAACGCTTCTTCGGCGCCGATCTCCGGCCTGTCTCCCAGCATTTCCTTCAACAGCGGAAAGAGGTGTTTCGTTTGCCCGATGCGCGAAGGAATCCCGATGAGTTCTATTTCGGGCTTTGTTTCTTCTTCCTCCGGCAAAGCCAACTCCGAAGGAAAGCGTTTCAAATTGTCTCTGACGAAAAAAGAAGCTTTATTGTCGGGATCTGTCACCATGCCCGAACGGTAATCCCAGTAAAAATCGGCCATGCCCTGTTTGTGCAGCAGCGTCATCAACTCCCTTTCCACCACCGTAAGCGCATTCAACCCCGTGAACACGATTTTCCGGTAAGGAAGTTCACACCCACCGTCCTGCCTGATCCGTTCAACGGTTTCGCGGAAAATCATGCCTTCATAGCCGGTATGCTCCGCCGAAAGCGTCTCCCGGAGTTCACGGTAAATGTCATACAGCAGTTGCCAAATCTCCAGAAAGTAACGCTGCCCCTCGCCTGCTTTCTCCGTCCGGAAGGAAGACCAGAAGGAACGGATCGCCGCAATCTGAGATTCGTTCAGATAGTCGAAATGCCTTTCAAGGTCGTGCAAATCCGTGACATTGGTAAACAGCCGGCGAGCATCGACAAGATATTTGTCTATATCGTCGAAATCACTGAGCAGCATTTCGCCCCAATACACGAAACTGTCGAACGACTCATCCCGTCCGCTACGGCGGATATAAATCCGGTAGAGCAGAAAGAGCATCCGGATACGGTCGGCCGGCTGTTTGCCGCTCAACTCGAAAAACAATTCGCTAATCGTTAAAATGGAGGGAGAGAAGATCGGTTTTCCGGCCGCCAGGGAGAGATATTTCCGGAAAAACAGTCCCGCCCGCCGGTTCGGGAAGACAAACGCCAGGCGCTGAATATCTGCGCCGTAATGCCGGTAAAAAACGTTCGCTATCTGCTGCAGAAAAGGAGTCATGGCTTACGGAGACAGGACAGGGAGACGCACACAACAACGTCCCGCCGCAACGGCTCACCGTCAGCCGGATCCGGCTTGCGGCTGTCGTTCCTGCGGGATGTTTGGGTCTGAAGTACGCTGTTCATTTTGGCTTTAATTTCAATCCGGTTGGTTTTCATTTCAATATTGAAACGCCAAACAGATGCATGAAAATTGGCTGCAAATATAAAACAGATTGTTCACAGTAAGAAATAAGATATTCTAAATTATGATTTTTTCATGGCTGTCCGGTAAAACAAGAAAACTTGGTTCAAAACCGGGCTTGGAAGACTCCAGTCCGGTCTTGGAAATGAAGAAGTTTCTTTTCCGGCACCTCGAAAAGGAAGTCTCTTAGGGATGGGAAATATACTGCGCGCGGGAAGGTTTTGCGCAGAAACAGGTAGATAGTCAATCCTTATAAATAAATTATTCTACTGGACATCAATAAAATAAGCAAAAAAAAGTTTGGTAAAATCAACCGTTTTTTGTGACTTTGCAGCAGAAAACCGGAAAAAGATGACAGGAAAATTGCCCCAGGATGACCATCGCGAACTGTTTCGCACCAGGGCAATTTTACGACCTTCCCGACCGATGCAGATGACGGAAGCCCAAAAGTCGGTTTACAAAGAAAAGATGTCGCTTTACAGGCGAGCGGTCAATCAGCAAAAGACCGGCAAAAACAAAGTTTGCAGTTTTCACAAACCTCATACACAGTGTATAACGAAAGGGAAGCCGCACAAACCATACGAATTCGGGAACAAAGCAGGGTTGATCACATCGGGCAAAAAAGGGAAAAAAAATCATTTTGGCGATACAGGGATTTTGATAGTGTCCATATTTGATTGATATAAATTGTAATCGACAGACAATCATAGATATATAAACTATCCCCAAAGATTACAAATTAATAATATTCAACACACTATGTTTTTGTATCAATAGAATATGGACACCACCGAAAAAGGGATAGAAGGTCTTTATGTCCACAAATATCATCGCAAGGGCAGTCAAATGGAAGTCCATAAAACTACGATTATAGAAGATTTCAATAAGCATCCGGTATGCAGTATAGCACAGGCCATAACAAGCATCCGGGAGTTGACAGGCATAGAACGAAAGCCGACACAGGTAAGAGCGACAGCGCATTTGTTACTCAATCTCCTTTGTCGACTCGCAAAAACGAAAATGGCATTTTCGAAAGTCGCAGTATGAGAATACATCTGATAAGTCATTTGGATATGATATGGGCAGTAATCGAAGGCCGACGTGTTTGTATCAAACGGACGTTGAGTAAAAACGGGATGCCGGCATTTCAGATGTCTCTTTTTTAAGGGGGGGAGCAGGTTTTTGAAGTGAAAACTTGAAGAAATAGCAATAAACGATTTAACAAGATAAAACCGACTTTTTTTTGAATTAATCGGTGAATAGTAATTGATTATGGGAGTTTTAGATGGAGGCATGGAGCAGTTGATCACATTTTTGGGGTACCCCGAACTCTCCCCACAGCGCCGAGGCAATGATGTCCCGCGTGTGGTTAGTCAGCGCCTGTAAACTGCCATATTCGGCAAGGGTCTGTTCATCGACCGGGACGGGCGGGTGAATGACCATTTCTATGCGGTGGGGATGTGCATTGAGCGAACCGATCGGCAACACATGAAAAGGTCCGTTGAGCGTGATGGGCGCTATGGGCAGTCGCTGCTCCAGCGCCATCCGGAAGGCGCCTTTGTGAAACCGTGACATTTGGCCGGTAGCGGTACGCGAACCTTCGGGAAAAACGACTAACGATGCGCCGTTTTTAAGTTGGTGTTCAGCTTCGGCGATGCTGCGGAGCGCGGCACGCGGCGACGATTGATCAACAAAAATGAAACCTGCCGCACGGCAAGCCGTCCCTACCAGCGGGATTTTGGACAGCCCGGCTTTCATCATCCATTTGATGGGGTATCCGATGTGTCCGTATATCAGGAAAATATCAAAGGCGCTCTGATGATTGGCCACGAATATATACGACTGTTCAGGCTTCAGGTGTTCTCTTCCATACACTTTTACGGGACACAGGGTGATCAGGCAGGTGAGCCTCGACCAGATCATGCCAGGATAGAAGGAGAAAAATTTCTCGCCCCCCAGCAGGCAGCCGGCCATTACGATCAATGCCGTCAGGATGGTGGACACGAAAAATACCGGCATTACGATCAGCCAGAAATACATTAAATAAAAGAATCGCTTCATGTCATTTTCTTTTCAGCGGACAAAGATAAGGGCAAAATACGAGCCTTTCATCTTTTTTTGGAGAAAATATTTCTCCAGTCAAGTTATTATTGCGTTATTTGCGTGCAGAATTTAAACTAATAAAAACTATTTAACTATGAGTACAATATTAAAGTATGCAGGTGTATTTGTTCAGCTTGTCGGTGTAGGAGTGCTTGCCATACCGGCTATTAGCAGTAGAATAACGAATACGGATCTGGCGATAGGATTGTCTTTAATTATTGTCGGTTATCTGGGGCACATCGTGCTGAACAAGATACTGGAATCGTAAGGCGAGGCGACGGGTGGAGAGGAACGGGAACTTATTCCCGTTTCGCCGCGTGCCATGTGCAGGCAGTAAATTCATTTTTTGAGACTGTCTGTCTGAAAACAGAATCGACGGAGATATGAAAGACAAATACTGGGGAGGGACTTGCTTCTTCTCCGGATATTTTTGTGTATATGCCGACGGGATGCCGGTTGCTCTCAAGGCATGATTGCCCGATAGAGAATATCCTGTATGCGTTCGCGAATCTTCAGGGAAGAGAGTTTGTTATTCACCCGCGACGGGTGGATTCGGTTACTCAGGAAAATGTATATCAGTTGATTGTCGGGATCAACCCAAAAACACGTCCCCGTGAAGCCGTTGTGTCCGTAGACGGAAGATGGCACCAGCCTGCTGCAGGGAGAAGCTTTCAGCGTATCGGCTTCCGGCTTGTCGAAACCCAGTCCGCGGCGGCAGGTCGGGCTTTTACTTTCCGTAAACAGCCGGCAGGTCGCTTCCGACAGATACCTTTCTCCGCCATACGTCCCGGCATTCAGGTAAAGTTGCAGGACTTTGGCCAAATCATTGGCATTGGAAAACAGGCCGGCGTTTCCGGAGACGCCTCCCTGAAAGGCCGCCTCTTCGTCATGGACGTAGCCGCGCAGTAGCTGGCTGCGGAGAAACCGGTCGTCTTCCGTCGGCACAATCTGCGAGACATCCATCTTTTTCAACGGGTTGTAAGTCGTACTCGCAGCTCCCAGCCGCCTGAAAAATTGCGTATCCAGAAACGTGTCCATGGGCTGGCGCGTCTGACGCTCCACCATCATTTTCAGCAGGATGAAATTCACGCAACTGTAGGCATACGTTCCGCGGGGTTTCAGTTTGGCGTTACGAATATCAGTCATAATTATTGCGGGGAACGAGTCGGTCAGGTAAAAATCCGCAGCTACCTCCGTGGTGAAGCCCTCTTTCCGAACCCTGGAAACCACGTTCGGCAGAAAGCTGAAATCCGTCCGCGCATACAATTGCGATTCGTACCTCACCGAGTAAACCGGCGTCTTGGTCCGGTTGAACAGCTTCCCCGTGAAACTGTTCCCGTCAATCGCATCCCTGTAGAAACCAATGATAGAGGGTAGTCCCGACTGATGATACAGGAGTTCTTCTATCCGCAGATCGCTTTTGTTTGAATGTTGCAGCGCCGGAAGATAGAGGGAAATCGGTGCGTCCAGCGTAAACAGTTTCCTGTCATAGCCCTTCATGACGGCCAGCAAAGTTCCCGCTGCTTTAGATACCGATGCCAGATCGTAGACGGACGCCGGCATCACCCGCTGTATCTGCTGAAAGTCAACATAACCGAATGACTTGTGATAGACAATCATCCCTTTCCGGGCTACCAGTACCTGACACCCCGGAAAGGCTTCCTCTGTCAGACCTTCCTTGACAATCAGGTCGATGGAGTCGAGCCTGGCGGCGTCCAGTCCGACTTCTTCCGGCTGATGGGAGCCTAAACGTGTCTTTTGCGTTGCGATTCCGTCGCCGGCCGAAAACAGTCCGGGAACCGTGACCGGCAGTTTCCCCCTGGCCGGGATTCCCCCGAAAACAACCTGTGCGGCGTAGCTTTGTGCGTCGCGCGTGTTTTCGTACGCCATCACTACTCCTCCGGCTACATCAAGCAAATCCCTGTATTCCATGCAAAAGTAGGGCAGGGTGAAAAAAACGCAGACCGTTTGCTTCTTTTCCATCGATCGCCTGATTGCCTGCGGCATCCTTATCCGGCCGGGATATATTCCGCAGACAAGCACATCGTATGCCTCCAGTTCTCCGGCGATTTTTCGGATATCCGCCTCCTTTGTTTCCTTCGTGATCCGGTAGGATACGAGCGGTTTGTAACTGTTCAGCATTTCCGGAAATTTGTCTCCGGGAGCGTCGCCGACGGAAAGCAGGGCTATTTTCCGTTTGTCCAGTTGTTTCAGGGGAAGGAAACCGTCGTCGTTTTTCAACACGGTAATGGCTTCCGCATTCAGTTTGGCCGCCAGCCAGGCAGCGTAGGAAGTGTTCAGTCTTCCGTACAGCCCCTTTAATTCGATTGGACGATAACGGTTTAAGCCGGTGATGTATTTGTATTGCAATATTTTCCTGCACTTGGCGTAAATGCTTTCCCGTGTCAAGACCCGGTCTTGAATGGCTTTTCTGACGGCTTCCAGTTCTTTTTCAGGCGCCCCGGGCGCCAACACGATGTCATTTCCCGCCAACAGAGCCTGTACCGACCGGCTTTCTTCGGAACGATTGCTTACTGCGCCTTTCATTTCCATCGCATCGGTGATACATAATCCACCAAAACCCATCTTTTTCTGCAGAAGATCCGTTACCACTCTGGCAGACATGGAGACCGCCAGGTTCTCCGTACTGTCCAGGGCAGGCACGTACAAATGCGTAGTCATGACGCCGGCAAACCCAGCATCAATATACTTCTTGAACGGCAGCAATTCAATACTGTCCAGCACTTCCGCCGGACGAAGCACGCTCGGCAACGTATGGTGCGAATCTTCCGAAGTATCCCCGTGTCCCGGAAAATGTTTAGCCACAGAAAGCACGCCGGCGCTTTCCAGTCCGCGGGCGTATGCCATGCCCCTTTCCGCCACATCTTCCGCTTTTTCCCCGAACGAGCGCAGCCCGATGACCGGATTGTGCACATTGCTGTTCACGTCAATCACCGGAGCAAAATTGATATGAATCCCCATCTCGTTACATTGGCGGCCTACTTCCTGCGCATATGCCTCAATCAGCCGGAGGTCTTCTACAGCCCCAAGCATCATGTTTTTAGGAAAGCGGGTCGTTTCGCTCAGGCGCATCGACAAGCCCCATTCGCCGTCCAGGGCGATGAACAGTGGTATACGCGAAACTTTCTGAAGTCGGTTTGTCACGTCTGCCTGCGTCAGGGGATCACCCTTTTGGAAAAGTACGCCGCCAATTTTTGTCTTTTGGATGTATCCTTCCAGCATCTGCACATGCTTCGTGTCTGATTTCGGCCAGGCAATCATCATAAACAGTTGCCCGACACGCTCCTCTTCACTCATCGTATCGAATACGGAATCAACCCAGTGATTCATTTCAACCTGATTGATTCCTACATGCAAGGTTGGTTCCGTTTGCGCGAACACACGGAAATAAAATGCGAAAAACAGTAAAACCGGATAGAGAATCTTCTTCATCTTTTTAGTCAAAACACGACAAATATACGCCATATTTGCTGAAATTCATTTCATTCATTTGGTCTTTTAGTATATTTTTTGAATTGAGCCGGAGAAATTATACCCTATCTATTTTGGCTGTCAGAGAAATATTCTCTACTTTTGCACCGCTTTACGTAATCTCTGCCGGAAAGTGTGTGATCCGGGCATATTGCGTTTCAACATTCAATAGGGTATAATAATTAAAAAGCTATCAAACAATGGATTTAATTAAAATTGCAGAGGAGGCATTTGCCGTTAAAAAGGAGTATCCTGCATTCAAGAGCGGTGATACGGTGACCGTTTCGTACCGCATCACCGAGGGAAACAAGGAACGTATTCAACAGTACCGGGGCGCCGTCATCCGCATTTCGGGGCATGGTGAAAAGAAACGTTTCACGGTTCGCAAGATGTCTGAAAACATCGGCGTAGAAAGGATTTTCCCTCTTGACTCCCCGTTCATCGAAAGTATTGTAGTGAACAAGGTCGGCAAAGTTCGCAGAGCCAAACTTTATTACCTGCGTAAATTGACCGGTAAGAAAGCTCGTATCCGGGAAAAAAGACTTTAAAAAAGACAAGCCTGAAGAAAAAGATAGCCGGATCGTAATGATCCGATTATCTTTTTTTCCTACCCCTGTTTGAATCCCTACGGGTTCTTCTCCTTTTCGTTCGTTGTGTTGTTCTGAAATAGCATTACAAAATACAAACAATAAAAAAACAGTAAAGTTACAGTAATACGGGAGAGAAGATTTTACTCGAAAGAGTATAAAGAACAGGTATTATACTTTACTCGGTATAGTTTTGTGCAATAGAAAAAGAATAAGCATCTTTGCAAACCCCCTCAGTAATGCAAGGTATGCTTATTCAACTGAATTTATCCGTCAGGGCGATACCCGCTTGTGCGTCGAAGATGGAAGTGCGGGCGTCACCAATGAAATCGGACGATACCACATCCTCTTCCGTATACCCCAGGATCCCTTTCAGGTCACCTTCGGAATCTTCTTTCATAGCGGTTTTAAT
>JAITAY010000360.1 GCA_031283915.1 Tannerella sp. | reverse complement strand
TGCCTTCTGCCTTGCCTTCTGCTCTGCCTACCTTCCTGCCTTCCTGCCGGGCGCTGTCGAACAAGCCCTTTTCCTTCCGGACATAATCCCAGTAATGATCATAGATTTCCATTTCTTTTAGGGAAAATGCTCCTTCCTCGCACAGCATCAGCGCCTCACGTATATCTTCATTGGCCAGCAGGTCAGCAGACACTTCTTGCGTACTGTCTTCCACTTCCTTCAAAAAGCGTAGCCATAACACGGCCATCCGACGATCTGCCCACCTCTGCGGACGGAACTTGGGTAACTCCACCAGTACAAATTCCAGCCCCTCTATCACCTCGTCCGTGTTGTAACGATTGAGCGTCTGATAATGATGGTAGAACTCGTCCGTCTTATAGTCGAAGACGGCATTGATAATGCCCAAACCGTAGACAGGCTGCAAGAAACTATACGGCTTGCTTCGGCCAAGCTGACGTACATAGGCTTTCGCCGCGTTGAAGACCAGACGGGCATTGAAAAAGTCGTTCCAGTACATCTGCATCTCGACGATAAACTGACGTCCGTAGTTGTCGATGCACTTTACATCTACAATGGAATCTTTACCCAGCGGACTGTCGGGTACCTGCTCGGGTGACAGGTATTCGATACGCTCAATCTGCCTGTCGGGAGACAGGGGCATCAGTGCGTTGAGAAAACTCACCAGCAGGTGAGGATGCGTTCCGAATATTCTTTTGAAAATCAAATCATTTTTAGGATCAAGATAACGTGCCATCTTTCTTACATTTTTGTTTCACATGCGACAAAGATACACAATAAATGATGTTCTCGCATGATTATATACCTGATTTGTTCTCCTGTTTTGAAGAGAGCGTAAAGTTACTCGTTTGTATTCATTTATCGAAAACCGAAGAGAGGTCGGTTGATTGCAGCCAACCTCTCTCTTTCGGTCAAAAATCAGTTATATCCGGGGTTCTGTTCCAGCACGGCGTCGGTATTCCTTTCGATTTCACTCTGGGGAACAGGCCATAATTGATGATAGTCATAAATGTCGTGCGAGGAATATTTCCCGTTGAAGAAAGGATTGTACTTCTTGACACGCTCGATCAGTTTTTCGCACCGCATCAGGGTCAGTACCCGCATTTCTTCATATTCCAGTTCGCGGCTCCGTTCGTCCAGGATGTAATCCAGGTTCACCTCGCCCGCAGAAACAGGTGTTGCATTGGCTCTTCTCCTGACCACGTTGATGTCTGCGGCAGCCGATTCCAAATTGCCTTTTCCCAGATAAGCCTCAGCCCGCAACAGATAGGTTTCGGCAAGGCGGATGAAATAAGAATCGGTAAATGCAGCCATAGCGGAAGTATAAGTCACTCCGGTTGCCGGATCCTGAATTGTCTCCGTCGGAAAATTGTCGAACGGGACAAACTTTGCCCAGAAGGGACGCCAAAATTCATTGTAGGGACCGGGATCGAGAATAGCATCGCTTTCGACGATCTTTTTACCGTAATATTCCGACTCAGGATTGTCGGCCACCATGTCTCGCCGGATGTTGTATTCCGAATTGCGCATGTCGTTCCAGTCGTCTTCCCATATATCGTAATTGATATAATCGTTATTGGCATAAAACCCAAAGGCGCGTCCTCCGTTTTGATTTGTAAAGCTGATGAACAAGGGAACACCATTCTTGTCCTGCAACGACCAGTACCAAACGCCGAAAAATCGAGGCCCGCTTTCGGTTACGCCTCCTCCCGGCACGTTGTATTCATATTGGTTGACCCATATCGCTTCCGTGTTGGGACCGCCTGTGCAGTTCCGGTTTTGATTGTCGCGGATGAACAAGTCGCGAAACACGTCGCCCGGTCTGTCCTTCCATGTGCCGAAACGTTGCGTCATCAGTGCATAGGCAGGATTGTTGATGACGGCCGAAGCTGCGCTGATCGCCCTGTCCCAGTCTTTCATACACAGGTACACTTCGGATAGGATATGACTGGCAGCGGCCTTGGTCAGTCGTCCGTCCTCCGTCAATTCGGCGACGTCGGGAAGGTTGTCTACGGCAAACTGCAAGTCGGTCACACACTGGTTGTATACGTCATCGCGAGACGTACGGATGAAATCTCTCCGGGGTTCGTCTATTTCTTCCAGTATCAGGGGTACGCCGCCAAATAGGATGGCCAGGTTTTTATAAGCCCAAGCCCTGAAAAAAGAGGCTTCGGCTTTTAGCGAAGCGCGTTGTTTGTCGGAAGGAAACGTGATACCCTCGTCATCTATCCGGCTAATGATCACATTGGCGTCGAAGACTATTTTATAATAGTTCGTCCAGAAAAAACTCATGATACCGCTTTCGGGAATGCAATTCTTTACATAATTGCAAACGGTTCCTTCGGGAGAATAAAAATGATAGAGGTTATCAGCGAAGCCGCCCTTGAGTATGGCGGTATTGTCGTTGGTACATACGTTGACATTCGCCACTTCAGCATAAATTCTGGCGATCGCCGAATTGAAATGTTCCGGAGTGACATACGAATTTTCCGGAGAATAAAAACTGTAAACTTCTTCATTCAGCCACTTACTTTCGTTACATGAACTCAATGCAAGTATCATGACAATGGATAATATTCTAAGATTTTTCATTTTCGTTTGTTTTTAAAATTCAACATTTAAACCGATTGAATAGCTTGACATCAAGGGCGATCCCGGCGTCAGGCCGATGCCGAGTTCGGGATCAACGCCTTCCCAGTTCGTGAACGTCGCCAGATTCTTGCCGCTGACAAATACCTTCAGGTTGTTAATGGTCAGTTTGCGTACCAGATTTCTGTTAAAGGTATACGATAACGTAACATCCTGTATGCGTACAAAGCTTCTTGAGTCATAATGGACGCCTTCAAACGAAGTATTCATATCGAGACGACGGTATTTGGAATTGGGATTCTCGGGTGTCCAGTAATCAAAACCACCTTTGGGTCCCACGCCCTGGGTAATAAACTCATAATTGTTAAATATCCAGTCCGGATGCATTTGCGCTTTGTAATAGTTTTTTCCTCCCTGAATCGAATGGATGAACAGGTAGAGACTGAAATTTTTGTACCGTAGCGTATTTGCAAATCCGAACCGGAATGACGGATCGGTATATCCCAGAATCTTCCGGTCGTCCGTAGCAGAAAAAACGCCGTCGTTGTTTTGGTCGACAATTTTCAACGTGCCCGGAGCAAAACCGGCCGGAATAAGTCCTGCCTCCCTGTCGGCCAGTTGCCACAGTTCGCCTGTTATTTCGTAGCCATAAATCACACCTTGCGGCTGGCCGATAAACAGGCTGTTCGCAATCAGATCGTCTTCTTTTCCGTCGCCATCCTTGTCATTGTCCGGCCCCAGAATCGAAACAATTTTATTCCTGTTTCTCGAATAATTCAGCGAGGCTTCCCAACTGAAATCAGGCGTATGAAAGAGGTTGCCCGTCACGGTAAACTCAAGACCGTGATTATGTACTTTTCCTATATTATACGGAATACTGGAAAATCCGCTCATGTTGGGTAACTGGATGTTGTAAAGAATATTCCTCGTGTCGTTGGAGTAGTAATCAATATTTCCGTGTATACGGGAATTAAGGAATCCAAAATCCGCTCCGAAGTTCAGCCCGGTGGTCGTTTCCCATCCCAGCGCATTATTTGCCATAGAGGAAATCCACTGTCCAGCTACTGCCGAATTTCCGTCGCCGAAAATATAGGAAGGAGACGACGAGACTACCGCCTTCGTTTGGTAGCGGCTTACCGCCCTTCTCCCGGAAATACCGTAGGAGCCTCTTAATTTCAGATAATTAAACCAGTCAAAACGGTTCTTAAAGAAGCCTTCTTCACTGGTCACCCATCCCAATGCCAGGGAGGGGAAGGTGCCTATTTTCTTGTTGGCGCCGAATCCTGAAAATCCGTCTCTCCTGACCGTACCCGTGATAAGATATTTATCCCGAAAGCTGTAGAACAGTCTTGCGGACGAATACAGACTGTTTTCCTTTTCGGCAGAGGACGAAACCTGGAACAAACCGGGATCGCCGGCTTGAAGCCTGTCGTATCCCAAATCGTCGTTTGTAAACTTTTGAGCAGAAGCATTGGTAGCCGAATATTTCAGTTCTTCTACGCCGTATACCAGTGTAAAATTCACCTTATGCATATCCTTAAACGTTCTGTCATAAGTGATAATGTTATCCAGCGACCAGATGTTCGTCTTTGAAAAATTCTTGTACCCCGAGCCGGTATAATTGGCGCCCCACGGATTGAAATGGTCATGCGTATAGTTGCTGTAATTCTGCGAATAAATAATCCGGTAGGAAAGGCCTTTGACAAAGTGTATTTTGACGTTGGCATGCATATTCCCGACAAGGTTAAGACGCCTCTCGTCATCGTCCTGTTGAACTTCGAGATAGGGATTCAGTGCCAAGCCATTCGGAGTAAGCAGGTATTCGCCGTTCGCATCATAAATGGGCGACCAGGGTTGAGTTCTGAAAATTTCGGTAAGAGACGGAGTGGTCCCCGAATAGTCTCCCGTAGCCAGAAAAGATTCGGTGCCTATGCTCAGCCAGTTGTTAATCTCGGATTCGAGGTTAATCCTGAAATTATACTTTTTATAACTGTCATTCTCTACATATCCTTTTTCCTGCAGGTAACCGCCGGATATGAAATAAGCCAGTCCCTGACTTTTCCCCGAAACGTTCAGGTTGTGATTCACTGTATGCCCGTTGCCCGTGAATGCGCCGTACCAGTCGTGATCCAGTCCCTGTCGATAACCGTTGCTGATGTCGGGAGTTTTCAGGTATGGTACAAAACTGTAATCGGGGTTGGATTGGAGGTAATCGGGCGCAAGCCTGCTGCCTCTTTCCCAGTTACAGTCCAGAATGAACTTTTCAAGTTCCTCCCTTCCCATAGGTAATATCTCATTATTAGGCGTCTGAATAGAATACAGCGTCGAATAGTTAAAGATCGGTTTACCTGTCGCAGTTCCTTTCCGGGTAGAGATGATGATTACTCCGTTGGAAGCTTGCGAGCCGTAGATGGCTGCCGAACTGGCATCTTTCAGTATATCGACGGATTCAATATCATTGGTGTTCAGGTCAATCAAATTTCCCCGATAGATGACTCCGTCCACCACAATCAGCGGAGCATTATCCGACTCGCTGGTCGATAGCGTATTATATCCTCTGATTGTCAACGACGGCTGACCTCCCGCGTTGTTTACGGAGCCAATATTTAGTCCTGCAACAGCCCCCTGCAAAGTTTGTACAATGCCGTTATTGGCTAACTGCTTTAAATCTTCCCTGACTTTTACGCTTGTAATAGATCCGGTCAGGTCGCTTTTTTTCATTGTACCATATCCGATTACCACTACTTCTTCCAATGCCTGGGCGTCTTCTGACAGCGTAATCAACAGGGATTTGCCCCCCCCCTGTAATACGCTGATTTCTTGCGAAATATATCCAACAAAAGACACTTGCAGCACGGCGTTGTTTTCTACATTCAGAGAAAAATTCCCGTCTACATCCGTCACGGTGCCGTTCGTCGTGCCTTTTTCCATGATATTGGCGCCGATGACCGGCTCATTGTTGGCATCAACTACCGTACCCGTAACCATTTTCTTCCCCTCCTGCTGGAAGAATACAAAAGACTTGCTTTTGGCAAGAATGATTTGTTTGTCTATAATCTGATAGCCAATATCCGTATTTTTTAATAATTGATTCAGGATATCGGTTATCTCCCCGTTATTCACGTTGATACTGACCTTGCGGCCGGTATCTACCGACTTGTCCGTAAACAAAAATGAATAGGACGTCTCTTTTTCTATCACATTGATGGCTTCTTCTACCGTCACGTTGTTAAGGAGCACTGATACTGCCATATTCTGTGAATAGGTCACTCCTGCATGTAGTTGAAGTATCATCAAATACGTATATACGACCGTAAGTGTCATGATACGTATACATTTTTTTTGTGTATTTGCGAATGCAATACACGGTTTAGCTTTAATTTTTTTCATACGTTTGCACTGAATTTGATTAGTAATAAATTTGATTCATTTGTCCGGTTACGCCCGGACGACTTGCGGCGGGGATGAGTTGGCTGACTCATCCTTGCCTTTTTCCGGATTTACAGACGATTGTTTCACATAGGCGTTCGTTTTTAAAAGTTTGACATGTTATTTGATGATCACGTTAATTTGCTGTTTGTTGAATGTACTGTCTCCATTTTGTTCCGCTTTCACCATACGCCATTCGACAGGCGCCGCCAATTTCAGAAAATCAAGAATCTGCGTGAGAGTTTCCGATGAAAACGTCGCCCGCACCAGATACGATTTCTGTTTGGGATTCTGAACCGTAATATCTACATTGTAACGACGGGAAAGTTGTTTGATCACTTCCTCCATCGGCGTATTGCGGAAAATAATCCGGCCGTCTGTCCAAGCCGTTTTTTCATCCGTTCGCACCGCAGAGCGGCCGATACGCTTGTTTTTCCTGTCTAATCCTACCATTTCACCTGGTTGAACGGTTGCGTGATAATTCTTGTAAATCACCTCTATTGCTCCTTCCTGTAGTACGACCTCATTTGTATCTTCGTCGCTGTAAGCTTTTACGTTAAATTCCGTTCCGCAGGCAATGACTTTCAACCCTGACGGCACTGTCACTTCAAACGGCATGGCGGCATCGGTATGTACATTGAAAAAGCCTTCCCCTTTCAGTTCGACGGCGCGTACTTTCCCTTTGAATGCAAGCGGATACCGCAGGCTGCTTTCGCTGTTGAGCCATACGCGCGAATGGTCGGGCAATTCGATCTGCATAATGGTGCCCGGAGAGACCTTCACCTCGGCACAGGATTCCGCAACGGGAGAATCTGTATGATGATTATGGTATAACAGGATAGACGTGCAGACAAGCAAAGGAATAAACAGGATAGCGGCTGCCCGGTTGAAGACATTCCACAACAGCGCCTTGCGCTGACGCCGGTTGATTTTGTCCATCGTCCGATCATACGCACGGGAAACATCTATCTGTTTGTATAAACGAATATCATTCTGTAATCCAGCAATTTCCCGTAATTGTTCTTTTATTTCTCCGTCATTAACCTTCATGATTCATGTCATTCTCTATTTGTGAATACACAAAAAGGATTCAAATGCGACAACAACAGCCTGCTTTTTTTGTTTTTTACAAAATAAATCGGAGCAGACGTATATTTCAAGTAGAATGGTATTATCTTTGCCCTGTCATTTATCAACCTTAACGGGAAACTTACTGACAAATACTTGCAAGACATGAAAACGGCAGTACAGGAGCAATGGATGTACAATATCTCTTTGAATGATCGGACGGCATTTAAGGAGATGTTTGAATATTATTATGCGTCATTGTGTGTGTATGCGCAACGTTTCGTTAAACGAACTGACGTATGCGAAGACATTGTGCAGGACGTGTTTTGCGCCGTCTGGATGAATCGTCACCGTCTGGATTACCGTATTCCTGCGAAAAATTACCTGATGGCTGCAGTCAGGAATCACTGCCTCAATTACCTGAGAGACCACCGTCATGCCACATTCGACGATCTCTCCCAATCGGAAAACATGCCTTATGCCGAACATCCCGATTCCGTATGGATGCTGGATGAGCTGGAGCAGTTGCTGGCCGATGCCTTGGCAAAACTACCGCCGGAATACCGGATGGCGTTCGAAATGTCGCGCATGGAGGAGCAATCGGTCAGTGAAATCGCCAAGGCCATGGACGTTTCCATACGCACGGTCGAGCGATACAGAAACAAAGCCATCGAAATCCTGAAAACCGAATTGAAGGACTATTTGCCCCTTGTCATTTTCATTCTTGGGTTTAGTCGTTTATAGGTAATGTTTGCAATTTTCAGGATATTGATATATTAAAGCGAAAATTGGTTTCCCTGCGTTAAAACATAACGAATGACAGCTAAAGATATCCTATACAGATCCTATACAGATCTTATACGAATCTTATAGGGAGCTAAAGCAGGAGCTTTTAGTTAAGAAAACGGAATTTTAGGGGACGTGATTTGTCTTTCAAAGGATTTTTCGATGATTTTTAACGGGATGAAAAACCTCTACATAGTCAATCCTTATTATACTGCACGCGGTATAGTTTTGTGTATAAAGGGGTAGTTAGTAGCTAGTAGCTAGTAGTTAGTAGAGGGCGGTTGGCAGAAAAGCGGCAGTTGGAGGAAAAGGCGTAAAAGTGAGGGTTTGAGCGGACAGCTTCGTCGTATCACAGAACTACCGGCTACTATTCTACCGGCTACTAACTACCTGTTTTTGCACAAAACTATACCGCGGGCAGTATAGATACAGCGTTTGGCATTTCGTCGCCCCGTAATCCCCCCAACGGCGGCTTTGCCCGTCAGGGCATACCTATCCCTCGAAAAAGCCTTTTCTCCGTTATACCAAACCCCGTCAGGGTTTTTCACCTGCGTTTTGGCTAAGCGCATCCGTGGAAGGTAATGGATATACGGATCAAAACCTTATTTCTACCTTATTCAAATAACAAAACAACCTTTGTTGATCATAAATGACAACGTAGAGACGCACGGCCGTGCGTCTCTACAACGCGGTGTCAACGGTTTTTACGGAGGAATGCCGCATCTCCGCGTTTCAATTATTCATTTAGGGATGGGAAATAAAATAGAACGCATGAAAAATCCCGTCGGGGGGTGAAATATCAGTAGTGCTGCGTGAGAAACGGGATATGGCAGGGTAACCGCAAAAGCCGGTTTTCGTGCATCTGCTCTGATTTTTTCTGCGCTCCCTGTTGTCGATATAATTTTTTTACTATCTTTGCCCGGCGATGTTTCTTGCGTTCGTTCATTCAGGGAGGACAATTGACTTGATAGCATTAAGATAACAAAATTAATAGACAAAAAAATGGAGAATAAAAAAGTAAGTTTGCGATTTGGCATTATTTGTGCAGTCATTCTGCTGGCGGCAGTTAGCCGGCTTATTCCACATCCGGCCGGGTTTGTACCCATTGCCGGCATGGCGCTTTTTGGAGCCGCTTATTACGGCAAGCGTTACTGGGCGTATTTCATTCCGATTGCGGCCATGATGCTGAGCGATTTTGTATTGAACACGTGGGTATACAGTGCACACATGGACGGACACCTGTTCTGGTTCCTGTATACTTACGGGGCATTGGCGCTGATTGTGTTGATGGGTACATTCACGCTGAAGAGAGTACGTGTTCTTAACGTGGCTGGTTCCGCAGTGGGAGCCTCGGTGATCTTCTATCTGGTTACCAATTTTGGCACATGGATATCGTCGGGCATGTATCCGCACACGCTGGAAGGTCTGGAGACGTGCTATATAGCAGCGTTGCCGTTTTTCCGCAACGGACTCGCCGGCGATTTGCTGTACACGGGCGTACTGTTCGGCGCGTTTGAGTTGCTGATGTACACATTTCCGTCACTCAAGGTACAAAAAGCAGCCTGAGACGGGACACGCAGGAACTGATCATTATTTCCCGGTAAAGAAAGGACTTCTTTACCGGGATTTTTGTGTGTAAAAAAAGTTGCAACAAATGATGCTTGTTGCAACTTTTTCCGTTCTTGCCCCGTAGCCGGTTTTGTCCGGTTACTTTTTCACTCCGTTACGAATCAGGAGCGCGTCAATCGAAGGTTCGCGGCCGCGAAAGCGTTTGTAAAGAACGTCGGGTTCTTCCGTGTCGCCTTTCGAAAGGATATGCTCACGGAAAGCGTTCGCTACGTTCCGATCAAAAATGCCGGCCGTCTTAAACACCGAAAAAGCATCGGCATCCATCACCTCCGCCCATTTGTATCCGTAGTATCCGGCAGCGTATCCACCCGAAAAAATATGATTGAAACTGCTGCTCATCAATGTCCCGGGGACTGCCGGAAGAATGAGGGCGCGTTCCCAGGCGTTTTTTTCGAAAGCGGCTACATCGCCGTCGAAAGGAGTTGTGAGCGTATGCCAGGCCATGTCCAGCAGACCGAAACTTACCTGCCGGCAACACTTGTAACCGGTATTGAAATTGGATGCATCCATCAGGTTGTGAACCAACTCGGAGGGAATTTTCTCCCCGGTCTGGTAATGTGCGGCAATCCGGTCTAAAAACGGTTCTTCATCCAGCCAGTTTTCCATGATTTGGGAAGGCAGTTCCACAAAATCCTGTTCGACGCCGGTACCGGAGAGGCTGCTATATGTCACCTCCGACAACATGCCATGCAGAGCATGGCCAAATTCATGCAGGAAGGTATTAACTTCCTCGTAAGTGAGCAATGACGGTTTCGTTTCGGTCGGACGGGTAAAATTCATCACAATGACGATATGCGGACGGTGGTCAATGCCCTTTTTATCCCTGTACTGCGGCTGGATACCGTCCATCCATGCGCCCGACTGCTTGCCTTCGCGCGGGAAGAAATCCGTGTACAGGACTGCCAGGAACTTGCCGTTTTCATCAGACACCTCATAAGTCCTTACTTCCGGATGATATACGGGAATCTCGCGATTTTCCCTGAAGGTAATGCCATACAGTTGGGTGGCCAAACCGAACACGCCCTTTGTTACCCGTTCCAGTTCGAAATAGGGACGTGTCATTTCGTCGTCTACCCGGAAGCGAATGTTTTTCAGCTTTTCCGAGTAATAACTCCAGTCCCACGGCATCAGGGTCACTTGCCGGTTTTCGATACCCATGGCAAAACCCTGTATCGTGTTGTATTCGTTGATGGCTACCGGCTTGTATGCCTCCAGCAACTGTTCCAGCAGCCGGTAAACATTTTCGGACTTTTTGGCCATTTTGTTTTTCAGTTCATACTCCGCATAATTTTTATATCCCAACAATTGAGCGATTTCCATACGGATACGAACGATTTTTCTGATATTCTCCTTATTGTCGTACTCGTTGTCACTGTTTCCGGTTTGCTGGCGGGCACGGAACAGCTGCTCGCGCAGCGAACGGTTGTCTGCGTATTGCATGAACGGGATATAACTTGGCTCGGAAAGCGTAAACAGCCAGCCGGTTTTCCCCTTCTCTCCGGCCCTCAGCAAAGCGGCCTCGCGGGCGGATTCCGGCAGACCGGCAAGGTCTTTTTCGTCGGTGAGAAGCAGTTCGTAACGGTTCTTGTCCTTCAGTACATTCTGTTCGAAAGTAAGCTGTAGCTGACTCAGTTCCATGCTCAACCGGCGGAAACGATCCTTCCCTTCCGGCGGGAGACTGGCGCCGTTATCTGCAAACCCGTCAAAGGTTCGTTGCAGTAATTTGGCCTCTTCGACCGGCAGGTTCAGAGATGCTTTCTGATCGTATACGGCCTTTATGCGAGCAAACAAAGCCTCGTTCAGGTGGATATTGTTCCGGCATTCGGACAGTTTGGGTGAAATTTCCTGCGAGAGGTTCATCATTTCCTCGTCCGCTTCCGCATTCAGAACGGCAAAGAAAGCCGAAGTCACTCTGCCGAGCAACTTCCCGCTACGTTCCAGTGCGACGACGGTATTTTCAAACGTCGGCGGCTGCGGATTGTTCACAATGGATGCAACTTCCTTCTCCAGCTGCCGGATACTTTCATCGACGGCAGGGAGATAATGTGCGTGTTTGATTTTATCAAACGGATACGTTTCATGGGGTGTCCTGTAGGCCCCCAGCAACGGATTTGCGGCATGTGTCATATTGAAAAAACTTAGTGTAAATAAAAAGATAACAGAGATTTTCATATCATTTTCTTTAATTGATTCATTTCATTTCGTATGGGTTCGGGCAGGAAGAAGCGAATGTCTTTTCCCTGCCCGAGGGCTTCGCGAATAAACGAAGACGAGATTTCCAGCAGGGGCGCATCGACCTTGCGTACCTGCGTCAGATGGGCAGGAATGGTCAGATCGTAGCCTTTGCGCGGATAGATACGCAGGGGAAACTCTGCCAGCAGCGCCCGGACGTCTTTCCACTGCGGCATGTTTTCCCAGTTGTCCGCACCCACAATCAAGTGAAACAGACAGTCCGGAAAGGATGCCCGGAGCGCCCGGAACGTGCGGACAGTATAGGACGGCAACGGGAGTGTGGATTCGAAATCGCTCGCTTTGAACTTCGGATAGCCGGCAATGGCCTTCTTCACCCATTCAAACCTCAACCGGAAATCCATCAGCTCTTTCGTCTCCTTCAGCGGATTTTGCGGCGTAACAAGAAACCAGACTTCATCCATGTCATCATATTCACAGAGCCAGTTTGCCAGCGCCAGATGCCCAATGTGAACCGGGTTGAACGAGCCTGAAAAGATACCTACTTTCGTCATGCGTTCAGGAATTGGCGCACAATCCGGAGGACTTCCGTCTGTGCTTTTTCTATTTCGTCATTGACGATGACCCTGTCAAATTCGGTGGCAAAACCGAGTTCATACGCTGCCTTTGCCAGCCGTTTTTCAATGATTTCGGGCGAATCGGTATTCCTGTTTTCCAGTCGGCTGCGCAATGCCTCGATCGACGGAGGCCGGACAAATACGGCCAGCGCTTTTTCGCCGTACAGCTTCTTGATACTGCGGCTGCCGACGACGTCCACATCGCAAACGACGTGCTGGCCGGCCTTCCGTATCCGTTCCACTTCCGACTTCAAGGTTCCGTAAAACAAGTCCGGATAAACCTCTTCGTATTCAAGAAATTCACCATTCCTGATTTTAGTTTTAAATTCTTCCGGCGTCAGGAACCAGTACTCCACGCCATCCCGTTCATTCCCGCGCGGCGCCCGGCTGGTGGCCGAAACGGAAAACCGCAAATCCGGATTTTGCGTCAGCAGGTAGTGGATAAGGGTTGATTTCCCCGTGCCCGAAGGCGCTGAAAAGATAATTAACTTCCCTTCCATGTCACAACACGTTCAGCACCTGTTCCTTTATCTGTTCCAGTTCATCTTTCATCTGCACGACAATCTTCTGCATTTCGACGTGATTGCTTTTGGAACCCAGCGTGTTGATTTCACGCCCAATCTCCTGGGCGATAAAACCCAGCTTTTTTCCCTGTTCGCGACCCTGATTCATGGAGTCGACAAAATACTTCAAATGATTGTTCAAGCGTGCCTTTTCCTCGTTCACGTCCAGTTTCTCGATATAATAGATCAGTTCCTGCTCGAAGCGGTTCCTGTCGTAATCCACCTCGCTGACATGTTTCAGGTTTTCCAGAATACGGCTTTTGATTTTTTCGATCCGTTCACCCTCGTAATGGTCAATCTGCGTGAGCAAAGCTGCAATAGTTGCAATTTTCCGCTCAAACAGTTTTTGCAGCATGACGCCTTCCTGTACCCGGAAAGCGATTAGCTGACGGGTAGCCGCGCCGATCGCTTCGTGAATCGTGTTCCATTCCGATACATCCAGTTCGGCCATTCCGTTTTTAACCGCATCCGGCATCCGGAGCAGCGTCCGGAACCAGTCGGACGGCTCGGCCAAATGCAGGCTGTCCGACAGGGTCTTGATCTGTTCAAAATAACTTTCCACTACCGGGAAATTGATTCTGGCCGCCGTCTCCTTCCCGATGTTTTCGATCTGGATGGAAAGCTCTATCTTGCCCCGTCCCAGCATCTGCAACAACTCGTTCCGGATCTCGATTTCCTTTTCCCTGTAGACGGCCGAAATTCGCGTGTTCAAATCAAGCTGTTTACTGTTCAGTGATTTGATTTCCACTGTTACCTTTTTCGACGGAAGTTCGGCGGTAACTTTTCCGAATCCGGTCATGGACTGTATCATTTTTTTGAAATTTGCTGCAAAGGTACATGATTCGAACGAAAAAACGGAGTGTCCCGGCAATTACACAAAAACACACAACCACGGAGGCGGAGTACACAAAGGAAAAAAATCTCTTTGTACTCCGTACCGCGGTGGTTTTCATTAGAGTAAGGAGCTGTCTGTAAATAAACCACCCCTTTACGGGTCTGTTTTTCACCATACGTCCTTCTGAAAATGCTTACATACCCCGGTATGCGCGTATTTTCAGTCGTTGGATGGCAAAAAACATCTCCCGTAAATGGGGATAGTTTATTTCCAGACAATTACTAAGGGTGTTTTTGTTGTTTTTCCGTTCGCTGTTTGCCTATTTTTCATGTTAATATATCGAAAACAACACGTCTATTACCCCCCCAGGCTGTCCGAAAACCCAGAAATCACTAACAATCTGTAATG
>JAITAY010000293.1 GCA_031283915.1 Tannerella sp. | reverse complement strand
ACTACAAATTGCGTCCTTACTCCAAACGAAAATTTGTAGTACACAGATCGGAATTTGAAAAATTGGATATCGCTGATTTTAGGAAATTTGTGACATGACGAGCTGCAATGTGGGTTAACTTGATGACATTGAGTTTGAGCTGACGGGCAAGAAGGCGTGTGGGCGGAGGCCCTTTTCTATGCTGACGGGCAATGCACAAAACTGTACCGCGCGCAGTATAATAACTCATGATGCGCTATAGAGCCGTCTGAAAATTCGGCCTTACCTTTCCTTGATCAATTCCATCAGTTCATGGATGGACAATTTGGCTGAGCGGTCGCTTCCGGCAAGGAGCGAATCGGCCAGGTCGCGTTTTGTATTGTGCAGTTGGATGATTTTCTCTTCGATGGTGTGTTCGGCCACCAGGCGATAGACCGTCACCGGATTACATTGTCCGATACGGTAAGCCCGGTCGGATGCCTGATCTTCGATGGCCGGATTCCACCACGGATCCAGGTGGATGACATAATCGGCCGCTGTCAGATTCAGTCCCAGTCCCCCGGCCTTGAGGCTGATCAGGAAAAAGTCGCCCACTCCGCTCTGGAAACTGCGCACTTCTACGAGACGTTTCATCGAGGAAGTGGAACCGTCCAGGTAGCGGTAGCTGAATCCAGCCTCGTCCATGGCCTTGCGCACAATGTCCAGATGGGTCACAAACTGGCTGAACACTAATGCGCGATGACCGTTTTCCTTCAATTCGGAAGCAATTTCGAGAAAGGTAGACAGCTTGGTGGATTCGATCCCTATTTCGGGGGTGACCAGCGCCGGATGACAACAGGCCTGTCGCAGGCGGGTGATTTCGGCCAGTACTTTCATGTGTTTGGCGCCTTGCGGGTTGTCGTCGCTCTCCAGCGATTCGATCGCCTTGCGACGCAGCATTTCGTAAAATGCCGTTTCTTCGTCGCTGAGTGTGATTTTCCGGACGATTTCCGTTTTAGGCGGCAATTCTTTGAGCACGGTTGTTTTGGTACGCCGGAGGATGAAGGGCGTAATCAGTTTTTTGAGACGTTCGCGGGTGTGTTCGTCCGTGGAACGGACAAATATTTCGGTGAACCGGGACAAATCGCCGAGCAGTCCCGGATTAATGAACTGGAAGAGGTTCCACAGCTCGCCCAGATGATTTTGCAGCGGAGTGCCGGTCAGTATGACGCGGAAATCGGCTTGCAGGCTCATTGCCGCTTTCGATGTTTTAGTATTGTAGTTTTTGATGACGTGAGCTTCGTCCAGAATCACCGTCGCCCAGTGTTTGGCCGTGAGGGCTTCTTCTTCGGAAAGCAGCAGACCGTAGGAGGTGACGAGCAAGTCGCCGGCTTCGAGCGAGGCTAAGGTGGCGGCACGGTCGCCGCTGTCGTGCAGCGTCTTGACGTGAAGTGCAGGTGCAAAGCCATTGACTTCGCTGACCCAGTTCGGTACCACAGAAACGGGCGCTACGACCAGCGCCGGCCCTGCCTGCATACGGTGCAGCAGGACGGCAATCGCCTGCACGGTTTTGCCCAGTCCCATGTCGTCGGCCAGGCAAGCGCCGGCGTCCCATTCCGAGAGACGTATCATCCACTGAAAACCGGCCACCTGGTAGGGGCGTAACTCTGCCTGCAGGAGCGGCGGGACGGTGGCATCCGACAGTTGCGCCGTTTCCAGACGCTTGCGGAAATCGAGCCAAGCCTTGTCGGCTTGCAGGTTCTCAAATTCGTCGAACGCAGTGATCACCGATGCCGAAGCAAAACGATTGAGCGTAACGCCGTTTCCCGATTCCGACACGAGGCTCTCCAGTTCGGCCAGACGGCTCCGAAGCTGCTCGCTGAGCGCGAGAAATTCACCCTCTCCCAGTTCCACAAAACGCCCGTGCCCGAGCCGCACCAGTTCGAGCAAACTTTTAAGCGACAAAACCATATTCTCGTCTACGCTCAGTTCGCCTTCCAGTTCAAACCAGTTGACATTGCTTTTGACTCGCAGGCGGAGGTCGCCGGCCATGACTCTCCGGCGTATCCTGAAACGTTCGCCTTCGGGCCATTCCACGACGGCTATGTCCTGATGGAGTTTCAGTATGTCGAGCAACTCAAGCGAGTCAAGTGGATTGTTAAACGTCATCAGCGAGCCGTCGGTCGTACGGACATTCTTAATCGTCCGGAGGTCGCTGAGCAGGAGGTCGCTGTTGGTCTTTTCCTCCGAAAGGTCGCGGGTCACTTGAACACGTTCGTTATCTTCGTTTGCGATCAGGGTCTTTCCGCCGCGCCCCGGCTTGCAGTACGGCGGGTGTGCACCGAATGGCTTAACGAACAGTTCGGCTTTCAGGCCGTCGCCAAGCGGCAGCAATTGCACGCGGATGCGCGAATCGGCGTCGACCTGCCGCAATTGACCGGTGATTTCATCCATCGCCAGGTCGGATTGTACTTGCACGTGCGTACTGAAATGTTTCAGTATTTGCAGCAGCCTCTCGTATCCCTGTTCGGGTACCGGCCGGCAGTTGAATACGGCCTGGAGGATTTCGTACTGGAATTTGTTGAGGTTGTATACCTTGTAACGTGTATTTGTTTCTTTCTGAACAATGACTCCTTCGCGCGGATAGGGAATGTCGCATTCGATCCGGTAGCTGTCTCTCATCCACTTGACGACGCTGAGTACCGGTTGAGCGGTCACCAGTTCGACATGGATGTTGCTGTCTTCCAGAAACACGCAGGGATGTCCCACCATCTCGAGGATGGCGTTGCGTCCCAGCGCATACGAATACTTGTTTTCGGTAGCGGCAATGCGCCGGTCTTGTTCGGTCATGCAATCCACTTTCCCCTCAATGAAACTGGCGATTGCCACGTTCTTGCCCGGCGTCCACTCTCCTTTTGCACTGCGCGTTTGCAGGACGGGATAGACGCGAAGACCCTCGAAATGGAAACGATAGGCTAAACGTGTATTTCCCTTGTCGGTATCCTTGCGAATGACTGACTGTACGGCTTCGAGCGAGAGATAGGTGTTCAATTGCCTTTCCCAGTCTTCCAGAGGCTTGATGCGCGGAAGCAGCGGCGCATAACCCAGTTTGGCTTCCAGTTGTTCGCAGATCTGGCTGCTCTCGGGCGAACGGAGCCATTGCGTCAAAAGCCAGGCGATCTCGTAAGCCAGGACGTAATACCGGTTCTCCAGGGCTTTCCGCATTTTTCGCTCGAGGTCGTACACCCGTTCCCGCGGTAAGGGAGGCTTCCTGGTGAAGCCCAGTACGACGGCCATCCATAAGAGCTGTTCAGGATCAGGATTGGCGATGGTGAGTTGCCGGAAACGGGTGGACATCTTGGCGGCTTTTTCCGCCGTTTCAACCTGATATTCGCACAGCTGCTTAAAGTGCAGGTAGGTAGAGGAGATAGGCGCGGTGACATTTTCATCGGCGATCTTCCGGAACACCGGGGCATACTTTTCCTGCTCCTTCGAGAGCCAGGTCACGACGAAAAACAGGGCTGCCTCGGACATGGCCGGAAGGTGCGTACTTTTGTGCTCGTGACGCTGCTTTTTCAGCCCTTTCTCAAACCAGTCCAGCGCCTGATTGGTACGGCCTTCCAGAAAGGCGCAAATGGCTTGCGAATAATAGGCGACCGGTTCGTCGAAAGGAAGCGAGAGTTGCAGTGCCCGTTTGAAATCACCCTGTATGATGGCAATCTCGGCCTGACGACAACTAATCTCGACGGATTGACAGTCCTGCAATTTCCCGTCCAGTTGCTCCAGCAGAGCGAAAGAATCCAGATTGGATACGGTCTGGCGCAGGGCATATTCGTAGATCATTCCGGCGATTGTGCCCGATATGCGCGGAATAACGGCATCGTATGCCGGCTGCGAAAAGAGATGCACCAATTTCTCTACCTGGGCCTTGTCGTGAAGCAAAAGTTCCTTTTCGGCTGCCGGCAGGCGCTCCGGAGCATGGCACAGCGCTTTTAGATATTCCAGCAAACAGGTCTGGTTGCGGCTGATATGATAACCGTAATAAGGCATATTGCTTTTTTTATCGAGCACATCCTGTGGAATGAGCGGAAAGATCCAAACGAGTACAGCGCTGTTGAGCAGATACCCTTTGGTTAAAGAGTCTTTACTGATTAACCCGACTTTAAGTCCACAATCAATCACTGATTGCACTTTTGTCTTATCGACGGTTTTCACGTTTCCAAGCGACCAGTAAATGTCATTGAAACTCATGGGGAAACGAGTCAATGCAAGGCGGTGGATCATGTTCCGCGCCTCGTCGTCGAGCGACAGATATTCCTGAATTTGTTCGTCAAGCATGGGGTGTATAGAAAATAAATTGTGGGGACAAAAGTACAACAGATTCCGGAATAACGGATATTTCAGGAGAAAAAAGCGGAAGCGCAGGCAACTGACGCACCTCTTACATAAGCTATCTCAGGAGCTGTCCGGAAATAAACCATCCCAATTGACGGGAGATGTTTTTGCCATCCAACGACTGAAAATGCGCGCATACCGGGGGATGTATACCGCGTGCAGTATAAACAACGGGAGATGGCTGCGTGGATGTAATTTTATCCCGGGTACGGCGGTCTGCAAGCAACTAAAACTCCGAAGTAAAATGAAACCTTATTTCCGGGAAATCCTGCTGTGCCATGGTCAGGACATACGGGGAATCGGCCAGATAGACCTCCCGGCCTTCGCGGTCGGAAGCCAGGTACTGCGATTTGCGTTTCCTGAAATTCTCCAGTTGCGTTGTGTTCGCGCTTTCGATCCAGCAGGCTTTGTACAAGCTGACAGGCTCCCATCGGCACTGCGCACCGTATTCGTGCAGCAAACGGTACTGGATCACCTCGAACTGCAACTGTCCCACCGTTCCGACGATTTTCCGGCCGCTGAGCCGGCTGACAAACAACTGAGCGACGCCTTCGTCCATCAATTGCTCAATCCCTTTCTGGAGTTGTTTCGCCTTCATCGGGTCGGCATTTTCGATGTACTTGAACATTTCCGGCGAAAAGCTCGGCAAGCCCTTGAAGTGCAAGTTTTCGCCGGAAGTCAAGCTGTCGCCGATTTTGAAATTCCCGGTATCGGGTAACCCGACGATATCGCCGGCAAACGCCTCGTCCACGATTTCCTTCTTCTGTGCCATAAACGCCGTCGGGCTGCCGAAACGCATCATCCGGTCGAAACGCACGTGTTTGCAGTTGGCATTGCGTTCAAAACGTCCCGAACAAATCTTCACAAAGGCGATGCAACTGCGATGATTCGGATCCATGTTGGCATGAATCTTGAAAACGAACCCGGAAAACGCCTCTTCCTCCGGTTCCACCCGTCGTTCGAGCGCCTGCACCGGACGCGGCGAGGGAGCTATCTGCACGAAACAGTCCAGCAGTTCCTTTACGCCGAAATTGTTGAGCGCCGAACCGAAAAACACGGGCGCAAGGTCTCCTTTCAGATAACTCGCTGGCTCGAAAGCGGGATAAACGCCGTCGATCAGTTCGATATCGCTGCGAAGTTTCCCGGCCAACTCCGGATCCAGGCGCTTTTCCAGTTCCGGACTGTGAATATCCCTAAAGACGACGCTTTCCGTGACGGTCTGCTTGCTGGGGGTATACAAGTCCAATTTCCGCGCATGGAAATTATACACTCCCCTGAATCGCTGCCCCATCTCTATCGGCCAGCTCAGGGGACGCACCCTGATGTGCAGCTCCGCTTCGACCTCGTCCAGCAGATCGAACGGGTCTTTCCCTTCGCGATCCATCTTGTTGATGAACACGATCACCGGCGTTTGCCGCATCCGGCAGACCTCCATCAGCCGGCGCGTCTGCGCTTCGACGCCTTTGGCCGCATCGACAACGATGATCACGCTGTCAACGGCCGTCAACGTACGGAACGTATCTTCCGCAAAATCCTGATGACCGGGGGTATCCAGTATGTTGATTTTGTAACCCTGGTAGTCAAACGCCATGACCGAAGTCGCGACCGAGATGCCCCTTTGTTTTTCGATTTCCATCCAGTCGGACGCTGCCGTCTTCCGGATTTTGTTCGATTTCACCGCGCCGGCCACATGAATCGCTCCCCCGAACAGCAGTAATTTCTCCGTAAGGGTCGTCTTCCCGGCGTCGGGATGACTGATAATGGCGAACGTCCTTCGCCGCCGTATTTCTTCTGTATAAATAGACATGTATCAATTGTGATGATGCGTTAATATCCGGATGCAATGCCGCAGGCTGGTTTCCCAGTCCGGGACGTTCACCGGATAGGTCCGTTTGATTTTTTCCTTGTCCAGGAGGCTGTATGCCGGACGGACGGCACGCGCAGGCCGGTCTCGCGTGGCAACCGGATGTACCTGACAGTCCAGGCCGGCCAGCGCCATGATCTTCACGGCGAAATCGTACCAGGTACACAGGCCGTCGCCGGAATAATGATAGATGCCGGGCACCGTCGCCGGACAGTCAACCACCGCCAGCATCGCTGCCGCCAGATCGCCTGCATACGTGGGTGTCCCCGTTTGGTCGGAAACGACCTGTACCGCTTTCCCTTCGCCGCCCAGGCGTAACATCGTCTTTACGAAATTGGCGCCGAACTCGGAATACAGCCAGGATGTACGGATGATCACCGCTTCCGGGCAAACCTGTTGCAGGGCGGTTTCACCCGCCAGTTTACTCTCTCCGTATACCGACAGCGGACAGGGCGTGTCATCCTCGCGGTAAGGGCGCGTGGCTCGGCCGTCGAACACGTAATCCGTAGATACGTGAATCACCCTGATTCCCTCCGCCCGGGCGACCTCTCCGACGGTTCGCACGGCATCGCGGTTGATACGCATACACCTTTCCGCGTCGTCCTCCGCCCGGTCCACCGCCGTATAAGCTGCGCAGTTCAGCAGCCAGTCGATGCCACGGGCGCGGACAAAACCGGCCAGCCTGCCGGCGTCGCAGATATCCAGCGTATCGACGTCCGTAAAATGAAACCCGGCACCGCCGTAATCCCCCGCCAGTGTCCGGATCGCGTTACCCAACTGTCCGCCGGCTCCCGTTATCAAAATATGCTTTTTCATCTGAAACCTTTCTGCTATTGCGGCGCAAAGTTACGCAAAATTCCTGCCGGACAATGCCGAATCTCCTGCACACGGCCTGATTTTGTGCAGGAGATGAGCCTTGCAGAGATACATCCTGCCAAACGTTCTTTCGGAGAGCAAAGAATCTTTTTTTTCGGTTATACTGCGCGTGGTGAGGACAACCTGACGCGCATGGGTCTGACGGTTATTCTGCGCGACCGGCGCGGTAACTTTGACAATGGCAGCGAAAAATTATTTGCAGAAATCAATAATGACCTCTTTTTTTTTTGCAGAAATCAATAATAAAAAGCCGGTTTGCGTGTGAAATTATTGTTTTTCCATAATTTTCGGCAGGATGTCGGGTGAAATTATTG
>JAITAY010000260.1 GCA_031283915.1 Tannerella sp. | reverse complement strand
GTCAGGATAATACCCCCTACTACGGTTATCCCGGAGATGACTTCGGCCGGGATGTCCTTTCCCGCGACGGATACGAACAGCGTGATTCCGCCCTGAAACAGCAGCACAAGTACGGACGAAAACAGTATGCCGATACCCAGCGCCGAGGCCAGCATGACGGACGAAAAGAAATCCATGATGGATTTGGTGAGAAGCAGGTCGGAGGTCTTGCCGAACCCTTCTTCGATACATCCGACTATCGTCATCGACCCCATGCAAAAAAGCAGAAATCCCGTGGTAAGTCCTTCGGTAAAGCGGTCGTTCTTCGACCGGGTTTTCGCCTTGACGTACTCGCCGAAACGTTCTACCTTTTCGCTCAGCCGGAGCTTGACGCCCGCAAAACTGCCCAGCACGAGGCTTAACACCACCAGCAACGGCGAAGAAATATCCAGCGACATTTTCACACCCAGCAGCAGCGTGAACAGTCCTACTGCCTGAAAATAGATCGTTTCATACCTCTCCGGCAATGCCCTTTTGATGAGCAGCCCGATGCTACTGCCGGTAATGATGGCGGCCGTATTAACCAATGTTCCTGTCATATCCGTTTTTTGGGGTGCAATGATAATGAAAAATGCGCAAATAAGACACTTTTAGGATGGGGAATCGACAAAAATTCTACTGATGATATCGAGCAGCTTCGTCCTGTCACGACGCTACCGACCGCTATTCTCCTAATCATGAATCATGAACCATGAACCATGAACCATTAACAACGCCTGTTTTTGCGCAAAATCTTCCCGTGCGCAGTATACATATATATATCCGGTGGCATATGTCAAAGACCGCATCCCAAAGTATCCCCGGAATGCGGCCGGATTTTTCCGGTACATTTGCTTTGAAGATGGTGTATTCCAAATTTATTGCTTACTTTGCAGCGCATAACAAAGCTGAAAATTATTTGAAACGAGGGAATAACAGATTATTAATCATTCATAAATTAGAAACAGGAATGGAACATAAACATCATTACACAGGCTTGTCCGATGCTCAGGTCATCGAAAGCCGCAGGCAATACGGGGAAAATGTCCTGACGCCACCGGAAAAAGAACCGCTCTGGAAAGCTTTTCTCGAGAAATTTACCGACCCGATTATCATCATTTTGCTGGTAGCGCTGGTGTTGTCGATCGGTGTATCATGCTACGATTTTTTTTCGGAACGCGGGACGGTAAGCGTCTTTTTGGAACCGGCCGGCATTCTGATTGCCGTGTTACTGGCTACCGTCGTCGGTTTTTGTTTTGAGCTGAGCGCCAACAAAAAGTTTGAAGTGCTCAACAAGGTCAATGACGATACGATGGTCAAGGTTATTCGCAACGGGAATATTTGCCAGATACCCAAAAAGGAAGTGGTCGTCGGCGACATTGTGATTCTCGAAACGGGCGAAGAAGTTCCTGCCGACGGTGAACTGCTGGAAGCCGTTTCTCTGCAGATTAACGAATCTACGCTTACGGGCGAGCCGGTTATCAAGAAAACGACCCGCCCGGCCGACTTCAACAAGGATGCAACCTATCCCTCCAACCATGCGCTGAAAGGGACGACGGTAGCCGACGGACACGGCATCATGCAGGTGCTGAAGGTCGGCGACGCCACCGAATACGGCAAGGTCTACGAAGGCGCCCAGATAGACAGCAGCGTCGAAACACCGCTCAACCGGCAGCTGGACAGGCTGGCCGACCTGATTACGAAGAGCAGTTACGCCATTGCCGTGCTGATCGTCGCCGGCCGGCTGATTACCTGGTTCGTCGGCATGGAATCGTTTGACTGGCTTCTTTTCGGCGGCTATTTCCTCAAAACGGTGATGATTGCCGTAACGGTCATCGTGGTGGCCGTGCCGGAGGGGCTGCCCATGAGCGTGACGCTCAGTCTGGCTCTGAGCATGAAACGGATGCTCTCCACCAATAACCTGGTTCGCAAGATGCACGCCTGCGAAACGATGGGGGCGACGACGGTCATCTGTACGGACAAGACGGGAACGCTTACGCAAAACCAGATGCAAATCTACCGGACGAATTTTTACGGACTGAAAGACCGGCAACTCGCCGATGACGAAATCAGCTGTCTGATTAAGGAAGGCATCGCCGTCAATTCCACGGCTTATCTTGACTTTTCGGACAGGGCCAAAGTTCGGGCGCTGGGCAATCCAACCGAAGGCGCCCTGCTGCTCTGGCTGCACGAACAGCAGATCAACTATCTGCCTTTGCGGGAGGATGCGGAAATCGTGGAACAGCTGACGTTCTCGACCGAACGCAAATACATGGCAACGGTGGTACAGTCGCCGCTTATGGGGAAGAAAGTACTGTATGTGAAGGGTGCGCCCGAGATTGTGCTTTCGATGTGCAGCGAGATTCCGGTCAGCGAATCGGAAATCCATGCACAACTGTTGCAGTACCAGAATCAGGCCATGCGTACGCTGGGCTTTGCCTGCCGGATGGTGACGGACGATGAGGTCTGTATCAGGGAAGGACGCCTGTCGCCCGACCTCCGGCTGAGGTTCCTGGGTATTGTGGCCATCTCCGACCCCATTCGCGCCGAGGTGCCCGAGGCTGTGAAGAACTGTTTGAACGCGGGTATCAGCGTCAAGATTGTCACAGGCGATACGCCGGGAACGGCCCGGGAAATCGGCCGCCAAATCGGCCTGTGGCAGGAGAATGAACCGGATGCGCACCATCTTTCCGGAGCCGAGTTTGCGGCCATGTCCGACCGGGAACTGTCGGAAAAGATTCTGCCGATGAAAATCCTTTCCCGTGCCCGTCCGATGGACAAGCAGCGGCTCGTACAGCTGCTGCAGCAGAAAGACCAGGTAGTGGCCGTCACCGGCGACGGAACGAACGATGCCCCGGCGCTGAATGTCGCACAGGTCGGTCTTTCGATGGGCGACGGCACCTCCGTCGCCAAGGAAGCGAGTGACATTACCATCCTGGACAATTCCTTCAGCAGCATTTCCCGCGCGGTCATGTGGGGACGGTCTCTCTATCAAAACATCCAGCGCTTTATCCTGTTCCAGATGACCATCAACGTAGCCGCCTGTCTGATCGTGCTGATTGGCGCGTTCCTCGGTACGGAATCGCCGCTGACGGTGACGCAGATGCTGTGGGTGAATCTGATTATGGACACGTTTGCCGCGCTGGCGCTGGCCTCCCTGCCTCCCAATCCCGGGGTGATGAACGAAAAACCCCGGAAAACGTCCGACCATATCATCAGCCGGCCGATGGTGAAAAGTATCCTGAGCGCAGGACTGCTCTTTGTCGTGTTGCTCTTCGGTCTGGTACAGTATTTCAAACATGCGGACATCACTTCGCTGACGCAATTCGACGTGGCGGAGTTCGGACGGAATTTCTTCAATTTCAGTCCGGGAAACGGACTGTCCTCTTATGAACTGGCGCTGTTTTTCACCATCTTCGTCTTGCTGCAATTCTGGAACATGTTTAATGCCAAAGCCTTCATGACGGGCAAATCGGCCTTCTTCCACCTGAATGAATGCAAGGGCTTTTTGTCCATTGCAACGGTTATTCTGGCAGGACAGTGGCTAATTGTGACCACAGGCGGAGAGATGTTCAACGTCATTCCCCTGAAACCGGTCGACTGGGGAATCATCCTCGGAACGACGTCTGTCGTATTATGGATTGGCGAACTGTTGAGATGGATACGAAAATAAAACCTGATGATCGCACGCGGGATAATTTCAGGAATAAAGAGGTGTGACTGTTAGCAACGCCTGGTTTTAAGTTAGCGACGCTTGGTTTTCAAAACATTATTTACACGAATCAAATAAACAAAACTAATTATGAAAGCAATTGTGATTTTATGCATGAGCCTGCTGTGTTTACCGGCTGCGGCTCAGAAAGAGAACGGAATGCGCGTCGGCAGTTACAACCTGCGATGCGGTTCCGCGGACGACGGCATCAATTCCTGGCCGAACAGGAAAGAAAACTTAAAGGCGCTGATACTGTATCACGACATCGACATTTTCGGGACACAGGAAGGGCTGCTTGACCAGTTGACTTACCTGTGTGAAATGCCCGGATATGCCTATACCGGACACGGACGCGATGCCGGTACGGATACCGGCGAACATTCGGCGATTGTCTACAAGACCGGACGGTTCGAAGTACTGGAATCGGGCGATTTCTGGTTGCGGGAAACGCCCGACACGCCCGGACTGGGTTGGGACGCCACCTGCTGCAACCGGATTTGTTCGTGGGCAAAGTTCAGGGACAGGCAAAGCGGAAAGACCTTTTATTTCTTCAACGTGCATTTCGACCATCAGGGCGTGATTGCACGGCGGGAATCCGGGAAACTGATGGTGAAGAAAATCGCCGAAATCACCGGGGGACAACCGGTCATCTGCACGGGTGACTTTAATTCCACGCCTGAAACGGAACAGATTCAAAACATGCGTTCGCTACTGAACGATTCATACGAAGTCACCCGGATGCCTCCCTACGGCCCGACCGGCACGTTTAACGGTTTCAAACTGAACGCATCCCTGACGCACCGTATTGACTATGTCTTTGTCAGCAGGGATTTCACGGTCTTGAAATACGCCGTCCTGACCGATTCCAAAGAGCAGCGTTACCCGTCCGACCACCTGCCGGCAGTCGTCGATTTAGTGCAGGAAAAATGAGCACGCGGACATGACGCCCGTTCACCGGGCATAGCGACCGGCCGGTTTCTCTATACGAAACCGGCCGTTCTTGTATCCGCCGGGGATGGTGACGGAAGTCAGGCTGTTGCAACATCCCGTTTCCGTTCCGCCACAGCTTACGGCCAAGCGACCGACTACGTCGGTAGTTTCGCCGTAAGCTACGGGAGAACTGCCGACTGTGTCGGTAGTTTTGCCGTAAGCTACGGGAGAAAAACCGACTATGTCGGTAGTTTCGCCGTAAGCTACGGGAGAACTACCGACTATGTCGGTAGTTTTGCCGTAAGCTACGGGAGAACTACCGACTACGTCGGAGATTTGGTTAAATCTTGTTAGAGGATATCGATGCAAGATATTATACCGCATGCGGTATAAATATTCTTGCTGAAAGAGAGGAGAAGGAGGAGAAATGGAAAAAAGAAAGAGGAATCGGATGCTTTGCATCCGATTCCCCTCAAGTCCCGCAGTCGGAAAAATCATCCGAACGCGGCGTCCGTTTCTTTTAAAAATTGATATTGATTCCCGCCATTGCGTTGAAGCCCTGCATCGGATAACCGTACCACAGTTCCTGTTGACTGAAAAGGAGATTATTCAGCTTTGCATAGATGCCGAAGGTGTCATTGAAGTTCCACGAAGCAGTCAGGTTGAGGTCATTGAGATTGCCCATATCCACGATTTGTCCGTAAAGCAAGGTACAGCGATGGGCGCCCAGGTAATAGTCCAATGCCAGCGTCAGCGGACGGACGGGCTTGACGGTGATGCCCGCATTGATTTCCACTTCCGGGAGGCCAAACGGCAACATTTCCTCCGGCTTCAGTCCGAATGTCCGGGCATCGTCGTCGCCCCTGCTGAAGGTGCAGTTGTGATAGACGCCCCTGAGCGAGACGTCCACTTGCTGACGGAAGGAATATTTCAATGCCGCCCCTGCGTCAAAAACGGCGACGTCGGGCTGGAAGGCAACGCTGTAATTGCCGAACCGGGACAGGTCACTGCGGAAAGGTACAGGGAAAACAGCGTTTTCGATGATTTTGTATCCCGCAAAGACGGTCAGCCAAAAGTCGCGCGTGACGCCGCTACGGATACCGGCCGTTGCATCCAGCCAGGTGCGGGAGGGCAATGCGGCACGGGTATAGTCCATGTAACGATTCCGGTGCGACAGCCCGGCGGCATCGTTGGAGCCGATTTCACCGCCGGCATTCACGTAAAAGGTCGTCCGGCTGGCAATTTGCAGCTCTCCGGATACGTCAGGCGAGACAAATAGATGCGTTGAGTCGCCGGTGAGGAGCATCACATGGGCTCCCAGCTTCACATGCCATGTCTCGCCGTCGATCCGGTAATAGGGCGTGAACGTGGCTTCCAGGTAGTTCCGGTAGCCGAGCGAATCGGTGCGGACGGGGGAAGCATAGTCGTAATTGAAATAGTTGATTCCGGTAGCGATGCCGACACGCTGGTTCTTTTCTCCCAGGCGGACATTCAGGTCGAGCCGTCCCGCAAGCCTGTCTTCGCCGATGCCTTCGATCTCCGTTGTCAGTCCGTATTTCTGGGAGAAATGCGTCCAGTCGCCCTCTATGGCGTAGCCGATTTTGGCATCTTCGTTCGACCGGAAGCCCATGTAGCCGCGCACGGTCTGGTTGGCCTGCTGTGTGTTACGGTCAGCCACAGGATCCGGCTGCACGGAGCTTTGCATGGGTATGAGAGGCCGGCCATAATAGTTGAATCCCGTATAACCGTACTCTATTCCGAGATGCAGGGCGCTGCCGGAGAACTGATGCCGGAGGCCAAGGCCGGCCAGGTTGTCGTTCAGTATGGCTTTCTGTTTGCCTTCCTGCGGATAGTTCGTATCATCGTTGAGATAGGATACGTTCCCGTTCGTGGAACGGTGGGAGATGAAGAGGCGGAGCAGGTCTTTATCCGTGTCCAGGATATGGTACCCCGCGTCGCCGTTCAGGTTCATGAACATCCCGCCGCCGAAATGAAAATAACCGCGCCGTTTGTTATGCGGGATTTCCGTCCGGATACTGCCGGACGGCAATACGGTAAAACCCTTCTCCGGATCAGCCGGGACGGTGAAGGATGAATAGTCTATCGGTCGCCGGGTCACTTCCGGGTCTTTCACTTCGGGTAACCGGTTCACTTTGCTTGCGTCCTGTACGGTCGGGTCGTATTCACGTTCCAGCGTCATTTCCCGGTTCAGCCGGCTGTCCGGTTCCTGCGCTTCGGCGGAAAGAGAAATGCCCGACAACAAGGCGACTATCGCCAAAAACTGTATCTTGTTTGCTTTCATTGTTCTTTATTGATTTAGTTTCCCCAATCGCTGTTCTATCATACCGGCAATCTCGTCCTTGCCCTTGTAGTTTTTTTTCAGGCTCGTCAGGTACTGGCGCGCCAGGAAATCATCTCCCTTGCGGATGTATACGTCCGCTTGCAAAATGAACGCCCGCGCCAGCCAGTATTGATGGGGAGTTCCCTTGCTGATGAAATCGGCGACTTCCTTCTCTGCCCTGTCGACTTCGTTCCGGTCGAAAAAGGACTGTGCCAGCAGATACTTGGCTTCTGCGCCGTAGACCGTCCGCGTGTTCTTACTTAACACAGCCAAATCGGCTTCGGCCTTCTGCTTTTCATTCAGTGCGATATACGATTTGGCACGCAGGTAACGGGCTTCCGTTTCGATTTCGGGCGAGAGTTTGGCGCTTTTCAGCAGTTCATTGGCTGCCTGTAGCGCTTCCGCCTGCTGGCCGGTGAACTGTGCGCAACGCATCACACCGAGTTTCGCCGCTTCACGGTTCTCACCGGATTCGGCTATCGCCTGCAACTGTTTGAAACTCTTCATGGCTGCTGCATAGTCTTTCTCCAGATATTCGATTTCCGCTTTCCGCGCCAGCGCTTCCTCCCGGAACTTCGTCTCCCCGCCGGCCAGCACCGCGCCATAGCGTTGCAGCGCCTCCGGATATTCCTTCTGCGAAAAGGCGATCTGCGCCAGATAATAATTGGCATGCACACTGAACGCACCGCGCGGAAAGTCATTCAGGTAATTCCGCAAACTCCTGCGGGCGCCTGCGTTGTCACCTCGCATAAACAGTTTTTCCGCCGCAAAATACGTCAGCGAATCCTGTTCGTTTACCTCCAGCCGCACGTTGCCGCCGAGAGAATTGACGTATGCCGCATACGAGGCTACATCGTTCATGTCGACGTAGACCGATTTGAGATCCTGCAGGGCGATTTTGGCTTCCTCGCTACCCGGGTAGTGTGAGATGACTTTTTTATATTCATCAATAGCCATCTCCGGGCGGTCGCTGTTGAAATAAAGCAAGCCCAGTTGGAGGCCTGCTTTGCGAGCCAGCGTGCCCTGCGGATACTCCGCGATCAGTTGATGAAAAGCTTCCGCCGCCATCTCGGTGTTCTCCAGCAGGACACAGGAATGTCCCTTTTCAAACAGCGCATCATCGGCATAAGACGATTCCGGATATTCGCGAATCAGTCGATCCATCATGACGATTTTTCCCTGGTAATCTTTCTGCAGTCCAAGCACAAATCCTCTCTGATAAAGGGCATAGTCGCCGGATGAAGGTTGTAGGGAAGCCGCTTTCGAATAGCTTTCTTCCGCCGCGGCAAACTGCCGGTTGTAGAACTGGCAGTCGCCAATCCGGTTGTAGGCATCGGCATACGAGGCATCGGAAATGTGCTTTTCCAGATCGACATACTGCCGGAAAGCCGGGAGCGCCGATTCATATCTCTTCTGTTTAAAATAACTGTATCCCAGGTTGTAATAAGCCATCGCATACATCTCATCCGAGCGGTCGCGGGTGTTATTCAGGAAGGAACGGAAGTCGGAGGCCGCCTTGTCAAATTCGTTCAGTCGGTAGTAAGATTCTCCCCGCCAGAAAAAGGAATTGCCGTATGCGTTCACATCCTGTTTATTCATGGCAAGAGCGCGGTCGAAACAGTCAATCGCCTGCTCCGTCTCCTGCCCGGTGAAGGCCTGAACCCCCAGCTGAAACAGTACGTTTTGCCGGGCAGCCTGTATTTTTACGCCCGGCTGACGGATTTTATCCATGGATGCCAGCGCCGATTCATAGTTTTTGGTCGTCAGATAAACCTCCACCAGATGATCGTTTACCTTGTCCGCGTAGCGGGATTCGGGAAAATCGTTCAGAAAGTCTTCGAAAATCTTCACCGACTCGCCAAAGCCGGAAAACGACGTTTCGTGAATCAGCAAGGCATAGTTGTACATCGCCGTTTCCTGTACCTGTTTGTCATACGCAGTCGTTGCCGCCCATTCAAAGGCCATCCGGGCATTGTTCTTGTCGTTCATGTTCAGGTAACATTGCCCGAGGTACAGAAAGGCATTCTGGGTCAGCGCATCCTGCTCCTTGATGGTTTCCGAAAAAGCCTGGACGGCCTTTTTGTAATTCTTTTTATTGTATTGACACACGCCCAGCAAATAAAGGTCGCCCCGCAGGGGCGTTTCAGCCGATTCCGCATATTCGCTCAACCGGGCAAGCGCCTTATCCTGATCACCCTGATGATAGTAAGCATTTCCCAGTATCCGGTAGATTTCGGTATTGTTGCTGCTATTCGGGTAGGCTTCCAGCAGTTCCTCGCCGCTGGCAATCGCCTTGCCGTACTGATTCTGCAGGAATTGAATCTGGGTCATGTAATAAAGACACTGTTCGCGGTAGAGCGGACGGTTCTTCAGCTCGGTAAATTCACTCAGGGCATTCTTGTAGTTTCCTTGCGCATAGTCGATGTAGGCCAGGTAATAAGAAGCCGCTTCTCGATAGGTTGTCCCGGTTTGCCGGAGACGGAGGAAATGCGGTTGCGCCGCTTTCAGGCTGTTCAACTGCAAGAGCGAGTAGGCCATCCGGAAAAGGTAATCTTCGCTCTGCGTCGGACTGAGCCGGTCTATATCCGACTCGTTCAGCCAGTAGAGAGCCGTTTGCCAGGCAGCTTCGGCAAAATGGACGGAGCCGAGCAGGAAACAGATTTCGTCACGGTGGCGCGTGTCCGGATACGTCTCCAGATACTGTTCCAGCACCTTGCCGGCGTCTTTACGCCCCTGCTCGAAAGCGATGAATGCCAACATATAATCCGCCTCCTGTATCAAATCGCTGTCGGCGGAAGGCTGTTTCTTGAAGGCATCGAGCTTGTCGGAGCAGCCGGGATAGTTCTTCAGGTCGAAAAAATCCTTTCCTTCCAGAAACAGCCGCTCAGGCGACTCAAACTGTCGGGAACGTTGTCCGAGCGCCCCATGGCATCCCAAAGTCAGACATAACAAAACAAGTATTTTCTTCATATCACTGCCAAATTTGAACTCCACCCTCCCCCTCTCCCCTTCGGGGAAAGGAGCGGAGTGGAGCTTTCATAACTGAAACACCTCATCACTCATCATTCATCATTAATCATTCATTTTCGTTTCCCATCCCAGTGCGCTGGCGCCCAATACGGCGGCGTCGCTTTCCCTGAGCTGGGAGAACAGCAGTTTCGTCTTGCCGGCATACACTTTCAGGACGTTTTTCTCCATCGAACGCCGGATCGGGTTCATAATCAGTTCGCCGGCTTTCGTCAGGCCGCCAAACAGAATAATGGCTTCGGGACTGGAGAAGGCGATGAAATCGGCAAAAGCCTCGCCCAGCAACTGGCCGGTCTTCTCAAAAACTTCGACGGACAAGCTGTCACCCTTGACGGCGGTCTCGTAAACATCTTTCGAAGTAATCTCTTCCGGGTTCCGTTCGCGCAACAGACTGTAGTCCGTGCGTGCAGTCAGCAATTCGCGTGCCGTACGGGCGACGCCCGGAGCCGAGGTATAGGCTTCCAGACAGCCCCGGCGACCGCATCCGCAGGAACGTCCGTTTTCGGGGCGGATAATCGTATGCCCCAGTTCGCCGGCAAAGCCATCGTGGCCGTATACCAGATTCCCGCCGACGACGATGCCGCTGCCTACGCCGGTACCCAGTGTGATCACGATAAAGTCTTTCATGCCCCTGGCCGCGCCGTAAGTCATCTCGCCGACGGCAGCCGCGTTGGCGTCGTTCGTCAGCGTCACCGGGATACCGGTTTTATCCGTGAGCAACTGCGCCAGGGGAATCCGGCCTTTCCACGGCAAATTTGCCGCAAAATCAATGTGTCCCGTAAAATAGTTCCCATTGGGAGCGCCTATGCCAATGCCTCTGATTTGCTCTTTTCCGCCCACCCTGTCAATCACATCCTGTAACGCTCCCGCCAATGCGGCGACATAATCGTTTACATCTTCATACTGACCGGTTTTGTCAACGCAACCGCTGTGCAAAATGGTTCCTCTTGCGTCCACGATTCCGAATTTGGTACTCTGGCCTCCTACATCTATCCCGATTACATACGGTTTTTCCATCATGATTATTCTTTTAATGTTTAATTATACGATATTTTCAGGAGCAAAGAAAACGCATTTTCGCCAATAATACAACATGGCCGTTCGGCAAAATGGGGGATTTGATGGTTAATTATTGATTATTAATGATTGGACGGATGCATTAGGGGCTGTCCGGAAATAAACCATCCATGTTACCGGTCTGTTTTTTGCAATCCTTCATCCTGAAAATACTTAGTCAAACCTTATTAACCCCCGATTTTCAAAATCAAGGGTTGTAGTTTTTTCTGAAAAAAGAGCCAAATAATTTTCTCTTTCAGTTTTTCTATCATTTTCTTGAAATTCCACGCAGCGCCTGCCATCAAGGCGTTGATTCGGACGCCTTTTTCCCCATTCAGATAATTCTCAAGCATCCGATAATCATATTTTAAGTGGCTGATTATCGGTTCTATTGCGGCTCTTGCCCGACATTGTTTGCGCTTTTTCGCTTTCCGGTATTTTGTCTCGCTCTTTTTGGCTGGAGACGGGATAATGATTTTTACGCCCGCTATCTCTGATTTTCCTTTGCCCCCGGTCATATACAAGTTCCTTCGGAAGGTATATATCGTTGTTTTTCATTTGATTAAGAAGCGGTTCTGTCGTGTGACCGTCAAACGGATGTCCCAAAAATCCCTGTATCGCCAAAATGATTTTTTTCCCTTTTTTGCC
>JAITAY010000238.1 GCA_031283915.1 Tannerella sp. | reverse complement strand
TGACGCGTACCCGGGCGGGTACTCGACGCGTACCCGGACGGGTATTCGACGCGTACCCGGACGGTTTTTACAAATATACTGCCTGCAATATGGATGATAAAACAGTATGGCGGAATTTTGATGCGGTTGCCCTGTCTTATTTTTCAGGACAGGACAGGGTCGAAGACCTGATGCGGGTACCCTTTTCTACTCCTGTTTGAACCCTGGCGGGTTCTTCCCGTTTGTGTCCATGCGTAGGGGTATTGTTTTGTGGACGATGAGAATGAGCGGGTACATTTCACATACAATTACAGCTGAAACTTGATTAATTAGGCCATTTTCTATTGCCGGTTTAGAAAATCGTCCCGCGTTACAAAAAAACGACGGGACGATCCTGTTTTTCCGCAGATTCAAGTCGATACCTGCCAAAAGGCGATTTTATCGTTTTCGGTGTTGGCCGGTACGCTGCTGCTGCTGTTTCCGTAACTGTTCCTGTTGCACACGCTGCGCTTCCTCGAGGCGTTGCATGAAACTTGACTTCTTCTTCGGTTTTTTCTTGTTTTCTTCCAGCTTCAACAACAGTTTCTTCTCGTTGACAAAGAAGCGGAACGAAAATGTCAGGCCAATGGTGATCAGCATGGATACCAGGAAATAATAACTCAGTCCGGAAGAACTCTGGTTGAAAAAGAACAGCATCATCAACGGCATGAAGTACATCATCATTTTCATACCCGGCATCTGCTGCTGACCGGTGTTGGTCATGTCCATGCTGAATTTACTGTATATCAGGTTGACAATCGTCACCAGCAGGCAAAACAGGCTCAGATGGTTACCCAGCATGGAGGAGATAAAGGGAATATGAAAGTCCCACGTAATGACCGGATCGAACGTTGACAAGTCCTTTGCCCACAGGAAACTTTCCTGACGCAATTCAAACGAGGTGGGAAACAACTGGTAGAGCGCAAAAAGAATCGGCATTTTCAACAGCATCGGCACGCAGCCGCTCATTGGACTGGCTCCCGCCCGGCTGTACAAATCCATGGTTGCCTTCTGGCGTTCCATGGCCTGTTCCTGTTTCGGATATTTGGCGCTGATGGCCTCCACCTGCGGGCGCAAAACGCGCATCTTTGCCGATGACAGGAGAGACTTGTATGTCAGCGGAAACAAAATGATATTCACAATCAGCGTCAACAGGAAGATAATTAATCCGTAATTGGAAATATGTTTCCCCAGAAAGTCGAAGACCGGTACGATGAAATATTTGTTGACCGGACGCAGGAACTTCATGCCCAGCGGCACCAGTTTGTCCAGTTCCAGCGTCTGGTTGGACGGAAGCCCTTTGTCGTAGGTACGCAACAGCTGATACAGATTCGGGCCGATATAATAGCGGAACGAAACCGGTTCTTTGCTTGTCAAATCGAACGCCACCGAGGTGGTTGCCGTAAATTCCTTCAGGTAATCCGATTCCGTCAGTTGTTTCGACTCGAGACGGGTGGCGAAAAACGAATCGTCGGCAATCCATACCGTCGAGAAAAACTTGTTCTTACAGCCGATCCATTTCAGGCGGTTAGAGATTTGTTCCTCGTCATCCTTGCCGGCGTTCAGGCTCTCCACGTCGTCGGAGGCATATTTGTAATACAGGCCGGTGTACTGGTTTTCGTATTTCCGTCCCTGTTCCAGTTGCCGCGCTTTCTGATACCACCGGATGTCGAGGGAATTGGTGTTGGGCGACAGGATGCCGTTCAATCCCGCGCCCTGAATGGAAAATTGCAGCATGTAGTCGTCCGGGTTTAGCGTGTAACGGAAATCCAGGTAGCTCTCCTCGCCCATGGCCAGACGCATCACCACCGAGCGACCGTCTTTGCTTCCGAGCGGCGTGAAATACAATTCGTCCGTGTTGACCACGCGGTTGGTGGCCGATACCAGCGTCAGGCTGAACGACGATTCATCCGCCCCGTCAAAAAGAATCAGCGGCCGTTCGTCAGAAGTTTTGTATTCCTTGAGGCGAGCCGAATAGATGCGTCCGCCCCTGCTGGAGATTTTCAATTCCATCTTTTCGTTTTCGAGCGTGACAAACTCTTCCGCCCCTTCGGTTGCCTGCGCAAACACGCCGTATGCCTGAACACGCTGCGCTTCGCGGACGGAATCGGGCAGGTCTGCCTGCACGTCGTTCGAAAGCGTCGGCTGCTCCACCACCTTCCGGGTTTTTTCTTCTTCCAGCAGCCGCGCATATTCTACCCTGGCCAGCGAATCCTGATAACGTTTCTGAGCTTCCACCTGCGCCGGATCCGGCCGGTTTAGCCACGTGAAAACAAACAAAACCAATCCGATCAATATAAAACCGATTACTGTATTCTTATCTACTGACATATTTTATTAATTCAAAATTCAAGACTTGTTTATTCCTGTTACCTGTAGCCGCCGGTTATTATTTTGCGATGGCTGCCCTGATGAAACTTACAAAGAGGGCATTCGGACTGAGTACCGTACTGTTGTATTCGGGATGGTACTGCACGCCGATGAACCATTTGAGGGAAGGGATTTCAATGGCTTCGACCAGTCCCATGTCGGGATTTTCACCTACGCACATCATGCCGGCATTCTCGAACTGCGCCCGGTATTCGCTGTTAAACTCATACCGGTGGCGGTGGCGTTCCTGGATCAGTTCCCTGCCATAGGCCCCGTATATTTTGGAATCTTTTTTCAGTACGCAGTCGTAAGCGCCCAGGCGCATTGTTCCGCCCATGTTGGTGACGTTTTTCTGTTCTTCCATCAAGTCGATCACCCTGTAAGGAGCCGCCGGTTCCATTTCCCTCGAATGGGCGCCGGACAACCCCAGTACGTTCCGGGCAAATTCGATGACCATGCACTGCATGCCCAGACAAATGCCGAAGCAGGGCAAGTCGTGTTCGCGAGCGTAGCGAATGGCGACGAATTTGCCTTCGATCCCGCGCTGCCCGAATCCCGGGGCTATCACGACGCCGTCCAGGTCGCCCAGCAGCGTTTCCATATTTCCTTCATTCAATTTCTCCGAATGGATATCCCTCAGTTCCAGTTTGCGGTCGCTGTATACGGAGGCTATCGCCAGCGATTCGCCGATGGACTTGTAGGCGTCCTGCAATTCCACGTATTTGCCGACCAGGCCGATTTTCACAATCTTCGTGGCCTGTTTTTTCCGTGTCAGAAAATCCTGCCAGGGCTTCATGTCCGGTTCCGGCGCTATTTCCACACCCATTTTCTGAAGGATGATCAAATCCATGTGCTGGCGCTGCAGGACGATGGGCACTTCGTAGATCGTCGGCACGTCGATGGACTGGACGACCGATTCTTTCGATACGTTGCAGAAGAGCGCCACCTTGTGCAACAGGTTTTCGCGCAATTCATGTTCGGTACGCAGTACGAGCACGTCGGGCTGAACGCCCAACTCCTGCAACTGCTTCACCGAGTGCTGTGTCGGTTTGGTTTTAAATTCCCTGGCGGCTGCCAGGTAGGGCACGTAGGTCAAATGGACACAGGCGCAATCACGCCCCATTTCCCATTTCAACTGCCGGACGCTTTCGATAAAGGGCAGCGATTCGATGTCGCCTACTGTTCCGCCGATTTCGGTGATCACGAAGTCGAACCTGTTCTTTGAACCCAGCAACTTTACATTCCGTTTGATTTCGTCCGTGATATGGGGAATTACCTGCACGGTTTTACCCAGGTAATCGCCTTTGCGCTCCTTGTCAATTACGCTCTGATAGATGCGCCCGGCGGTGACGTTGTTGGCGCGTGTAGTGGGCACGTTCAGAAACCGCTCGTAGTGTCCCAGATCCAGATCTGCTTCCTGTCCGTCGATGGCAACGAAACATTCGCCATGCTCATAGGGATTCAGCGTTCCCGGGTCAATATTAATGTAAGGATCAAACTTCTGGATGGTCACCTTATATCCACGTGCCTGGAGCAGCTTGCCCAACGATGCCGAAACAATCCCCTTGCCCAAAGAGGAAACTACTCCGCCGGTAACGAAAATATACTTTGTATTTGCCACAACTTTAGAATTTTCTTTTTAAGAAGTGGCAAAGATACAATTTTTTTCATCGAAACGGAAAGAAGTTGCCCAAAATAGCAAAGGTACAGGGGGTGCACGGCATGATGCGGAAGTGGTCTTGATGACGGCGGATGTGTTTATGCTCCGCGACGCCATTCTGTAACCACTTTTTTACACTGAAAGAGCGCTTCTGGCGGCAAGCCGGGCAGAGGGCAGAGAAGAAGGCCTGGCAGAAGGTGAAGCAAAAGGCCGGGTAGAAGGCAAGGAGGAAGGCCGGGTAGAAAGTTTAAC
>JAITAY010000209.1 GCA_031283915.1 Tannerella sp. | reverse complement strand
AGATAGGCAAGAGTTTTGTTTGTCATACCGGATTACGTTAAATTAACGGGACTTACGCACGAAATTCCATGCAGTGGCTAATGATTAGTGGGGAGAGTGTCACCGGACAGAACGAAGCCGTCCCGCAAACCGTGTATTATACTGCGCGCGGTATAGCTTTGTGTATAAAGGGGTAGTTAGTAGCTGGTAGTTAGTAGTTAGTAGAGGGCGGTTGGCAGAAAAGCGGCAGTTGGAGGGAAAGGCGTAAAAGTGAGGGTTTGAGCGGACAGCTTCGTCGTATCACAGAACTGCCGGCTACTATTCTACCAGCTACTAACTACCTGTTTTTGCGCAAAACCATACCGCGTGCAGTATAGATGAAATCTTTATTTTGCGAAAAAAGATTATGCACTCTAAGATGCGTTTGCTCTGATAAAAGAATGGTTCAAGTACCGACATTTTCTTTCAACAGTTGGCGGATTTTTCGTAAAACGCTCTTTTTAAGCACAAAAACGGGTTTGTACAGGGTAAATCTTCTCGGAAAAATGGCTATTCTTCCCGGAAAGAACGACAATCTTTCCGGAAAGATCAGCAATCTTTCCGGAAAGAACGGCAATCTTCCCGGGAAGAACAGCAATCTTCCCGGGAAGAACGGTAATCTTCCCGGGGAGAACGGTAATCTTCCCGGGGAGAACGGCAATCTTTCCGGAAAGATCAGCAATCTTTCCGGGAAGAACGACCGTCTTTCCGGGAAAAATAGCTGTTTTTACAGGGAAACGGGCGATTTCTACGCAGTATTATTTTATGAAGAAAGAGGTAGTTAGTAGCTGGCAGTTAGTAGAGGGCGGTTGTCAGGCAAGCGGCGTTAGGAGGGAAAGGAGTAGAGGTGAGGGTTTGATCGGACAGCGTCGTCCTGTCACGACGCTACCGACCGCTATTCTCCTATCCGCTAATCATTAATCATTAACCATTAATCATTAACAACGCCTGTTTTTGCGCAAAATCTTCCCGCGTGCCGTATAACGGTCAGAACTCCTGTCCGAGATAGAAATGGAACTGGCTTCCGCCCTTGTCTGTACGGCCGAGAGGCGTGTCAAATCCATACGCCCAGTCGATACCCATCATCCCAATCATGGGCAGGAAGATACGGGCGCCGACGCCGGCCGAACGCTTCAGGTTGAAGGGATTAAATTCATTGACGGATGCCCAGGCATTGCCGCCTTCGACAAATACCAGCCCGTAGATGGTAGACGAGGGTTCGAGGATGAACGGATAACGCAGCTCCAGCGACAGGCGGGAATAGGCGTAGCCCTCGCGTACGGTATTGTTCTGACCGGCCAGCGAGCCGTTTTCATACCCGCGCAGGGGAATGGTTTCCGTGGCAAAGCCGTAGGTGCTGTAGCCGCTCATGCCGTCGCCGCCCACGTAGTATGTGCCGAACGGAGAGATTTTGTTTTTATTGAAATAGCCGAGGAAGCCGTATTCCACGCGCGACATCATCACGGGTGTCCGTTTCGGGCCGTTGTTTTGCGGCAGCGGCGCCAGCGGGAAAAACACTTTGGCCTGGAATTTCCATTTATGAAATTCTATCCATTTGTTTTTTTTCTCGTTTTCGTCCAACATGGAAGCGTAGTCTATGCCGTCCCACAACGAATAGGGAGGCGTGACGGACAGGGAGGCCAGGAACTGCGAACCGTAGCGGGTATACAGCGGGTTGTCGATGGAGTTGCGCTGCACCGAAAGATCCAGACTGATTTGATTGCAGGCGCCGTTGCTGATGACAAAATATTCGTACCAGTTTTTCATCATGTAGAGCTGGTAGTTGAGGCTGGCCATAAAGATAAAGTAGTCGTCCGGCCAGCTCAATCGCTTTCCGTAACCGACCGAAGTGCCTATCACTTGCATGTATTTACTGGGGTCGTATGCCGATTCGTAGATGGAACTGCCGTAATCGCTGCCATAACCGCTGGAACCATAACCATAACCATACATGCCGCTGTACATTAAATTACTGTAGCGGCTGTACTGTGAGCTTAGGAAGTTGTTGTTGTAACCTGTTATTTTGGAATAGTGGATGCTCGTGGAGAAGTTGTTCGGCCGTTTGCCGCCAAACCACGGGTCCATGAAGGAAATGCTGTACGACTGATAATACTTTCCGCTTGTCTGGCCGCTGACGGTCAGCGTCTGGCCTTCGCCCTGCGGTAAAATACGCCGCGGGCCGCCGGGGTTGAACAGGTTTTTCATGGAGAAGTTGGTGAATTTGAAACTCAGCTTCCCCAATATACCGGTTTGTCCCCAGCCGGCAGAAACTTCGACCTGGTCGTTTGCTTTGGAAACCAGGTTATAGCGGATATCTACCGTTCCGTTTTCGGGATTGGGGATCGGTTCCGGATTCATGTTTTCCGGGTCAAAATGCCCTGTCTGTGCCAGTTCACGGGCGGAGCGTATGATGTCTTCCTTGCTGAACAGCTGTCCGGGCTTGGTACGCAGTTCGCGACGGACAATGTCTTCATATACCCGGTCATTGCCGCTGACTATAACCTTGTTGATGGTTGCCTGCGGGCCTTCCTGAATTCGGATTTCCAGCGAGATGGAATCGTTTTGCACATCCACTTCCACCGGGTCGGCATTGAAAAACAAATATCCGTTGTTCAGGTACACGTTCGACACGGCGTCGTCGTCGCTGACCAGTCGCTCCATCAGTTTTTTCTGGTTATACACGTCGCCGTCTTTCATGTTCAGCAACGTCTCCAGCATATCGGACGGATACTTGGTGTTCCCTACGAATAAAATATCCTTGATGTAGTATTTCTGTCCTTCATCCATACGGAGGAAGAGATCTACGTATTTTTCATTGATGGTTGCAATGCTGTCCGAGATTAACGCCGCGTCGCGATAACCGTATTCATTGTATTTGGTAATCAGGTTTTTCTTGTCGTTGTTGTATTCTTCGGTAGTGAACTTTTTCGTGCTGAACAATTCCAGTACGCTGGTCTTCAGCCGTTTTTTCAGATTGAACTTTTCATTGGTTTTCTTCATGGCTTTTTTTAGCACGAAGTCCGACAATGCCTCATTCCCTTCGATATGAATTTCCTGAATTTTTGTCTTCAGGTTTTTGTCGATGTTGATGTCCACAATCACTTCGCCTTCCTTGGCCAGATTGTCACGCTGGATGATATCTACATCCACGTTTTTGAAGCCTTTGGCGTCGAAGTGCTTTTTTATCAGAGCGATTGCCCGGTCGGAAACGTTCGGGGTGATGGTATGACCCACTCTCAATCCCAGTTTCGATTCCAAGTCTTCCCGTTCGCTTTTTTTCACGCCGTGGTAGCGGATTTCGGAAATGCGGGGACGCTGTTTCAATTGGATTTCCAGCCAGATCTGATGGTCTTTGATGCGGGTGGCCACGATTTTTACATCGGAAAAAAGCCCCTGTTTCCAGAAACGTTTCACCGCTTCGGTGATTTCGTCGCCCGGAATTGAAATCTCATCGCCCACCGAAAGACCGGAGAAGCCTATCAACACAAAATCGTCGTAATTCTTGACTCCCGAAACCGCTATATTGGCAATGGTATATCGTTTGGGAGTGAGCGAATAAGAAATGGTCGGCACTTCTTCCGGAGGAATATCCGAAACAACCGGTATCACCTCTTTTACCGGAAGGGTGTCCTGCTGCACCGGGTTGATTTCCTGCGCATACCCTCCGAAAACTGTCAACGCTGTCAAGGCGATGAATAAGCGTATTTTTTTACACATACACAAATTTTGTTTATCAATTCAATTGATCGCTTATCTTACCGAACCGGCGTTCCCGCCGCTGGTAGTACAAGATTGCTTCATACAACTCTTTTTCCCTGAAATCAGGCCAGTACACATCCGTGAAATAAAGTTCGGCATAAGACAATTGCCATAAGAGGAAATTGCTGATGCGTTTCTCTCCGCCCGTACGAATCAATAAGTCCGGGTCGGGGATATCTTTTGTCGTCAGATAGCCGGCGAACCGTTCTTCCGAGATTTCCTCCGGAGTGATTTTTCCATTTGCCACGTCCACGGCCAGCAAACGCGCCGCATTCGTCAGTTCCCACCGCGAAGAATAGCTCAAGGCCAGCGTCAGCGTCGTACCCGTGTTCACCGAAGTTTGGCGGATGCAGTCCTGCAAGATCTGCCGGACATCCGCTTGCAGGCGCGCCAAATGGCCGATCACCCATAACCGGATGTTGTTTTTCATCAAATCCGGCGTTTCCCGGTGAATGGCGGACACCAGCAACGCCATCAGGGCTTGCACTTCCGACGTCGGACGGTGCCAGTTTTCCATCGAAAACGTATAGACCGTCAGGTATTTCAAAGAAATAGCCGTTGCCGCTTCCAGCACTTTACGTACGGAAACGACGCCTTCCTGATGCCCCGTGCTGCGGTCTGCTCCGCGCTCCTTAGCCCAGCGTCCGTTTCCATCCATAATGATTGCAACATGTTGCGGCAATCGCGTTTTATCTATATTGTCTATCAATGACATTACCATTTATTAAAATAATAATCCGTCTTTGCTGTTACACTGACAATTTCGCAGCCCGAAGTCCCACGTCACCGAAAATGTCAACACTGAATACCAATCCTTGTTTTTCATCACACTTCCGCTGATGCCATACGGATTGTTCAGTATACGGTTATTCTCGTCCGTCACATCCAGCCCGTCTCCAAACAGCTTGCGAACAGACAGTTCACAACCGAGATTGAGCCGGTTTTTCAGTTTGTATTTCACACCTATACCTACCGGAAGATTCAGTCCGGCGAAAGTTGAGCCGTTCCCGGGCGCCACCGTTGCGCCTAATCCGACCAGCAGATAGGGTGAGAAACGTTTCGTGTTCAAGTAAGCGTATTTATCGCTGTAAGGGAAGAAGTTAAATTCAAACTGTCCTCCCAACTCAAACACGTTGCGCTCGAACGAGGCTTGCGCCCGTTGCGGGAATACGTTTTCCAAGCCTTCTGTAGTGCCGGAGATTTTCGCCCAGGCCAAATCAGCCTTGAGCGCTATCCGGAAATTGGCATTGTAGCGGAACACTACACCCCCGGCAGGATTCAATCCCTTGAGTGGAGCCGTTTTGTTGACGTCGCCCATATACGACGCCACTCCCCCCATACCGCCTATTTCGTACAGATATTCCTGTGCGTGAATCAAAGCTAAAGAGAAACATCCCGCGAAAATCATACACCCTCGTCGAAAAAAAGTTGAAGACATGTCGTTTTAATTTTTATCGCTTCACCTTGTCTTCTAACGGGGAAAGCCACTCAAAATTATTCGGAGATTCGAAATTCAATGATCGGAAGATTCAAAAATGGAATGAACAAAAAACCTTCGTTCAAATATCATTCCTTGAATCCCAATCGGTTAATTCGTCCTCGCCACAATTCTTCCAGCATATTTGCGCCGTTGCGTTCTTTTCCTCCGAAAAGAAGCAGAAACTGTTCCTCGTCTACCAGTACGGAAGCATAGCCCCGTGCCCGATAGACCTCCGGCAACACAATCAACGTATCGGCCAGACTCCAGGTAATGCCCTTGTCTTCCGACCGGTATATATCTTTCAATGCATGGTCTGACGCGTCGATTCCGCCAATCAGAAACAGCTTGTTATCATATTGCGTTAACATGATGCCTTCCCGTTCTTCATAGAACGATTGCATTTCATCCGTCAGGCGTACCCAGGTCAGCCCGTCCATGGTGTCCCACGAATCATTGCTCAACCGGCTGTTCCGGTCTTTTCCGGCGACTACGGTCAAATGCGGATAGTACATCAGTTCGTAAGAGACCTTGCCGAATCCGGCGACAGGGAATGTTTCCGGGACGGCCGTTCCTGTTTCCCACTGCCTGTTTTCGCCCATGCGGGCGAAAAGCCAGGCGTCTCCTTCCTCAATCACAGCCGTCAATACCGACGGACGTCTGATTTGCGTAACGGAATCCAGTACACCCGGCAATGCCTTGATATTCGGTGCGCCCGCCTGCACTTCCCAACGGATGCCGTCCGAGGAATAATACAGTGAGCCGTCCGTTGCCGGAACGTAGAATGCCCCGGCGTATTTCGTCATCTGCGAAAGCAGCAGTTCCTTGTTTGAAAGACCTTCCAATGCAGTCGCCTTCCAGGATTTCACGTCTGTTTTCAAAGAGGTATGCAGTTCATATCCGGCTGTGTTTCTTACAAACATCCGATACGAATCGCCGGAAGCAAACACCTTTTGTTCCCGGATGTTTTTTCCGGCCAGTTGATCCGAATGAAGCGTCCATGTCATGGAATCCGGTTGCTGCTGATGGATATTCACTTTGGCGATATAAGTTTTATAGAATTTCCCGTTGTATGAATACACCCTGAAACGGACGAAATTCGAGAAATCCAGCGAGTCGGTACCGTTCCAGTAGGTGGAGTCTTTGGTCGCTTCCTGGTAAATTTCCACGGCAGAGGGCGACAAACTCCTGTCGTAACCGATTGTACAAACGGCTTTCCGGTCGATAATGGTGCCGTATGGCATGGAATCCTTATTATAGATCTGACCGTTCACCTGGTCAATGGTAAACTTCAGGGTGCTCAATGCCGGGATGGAATCGTTTGTCAGGGAAAAAGAGATGATTTGACAATTTGACAAAGCTTCTTCGTCAACAGCCTCATTGCCACCTAAACAGGAGGACAATAAAAGAACTGCACATCCCCCTATCCATAAATGCAACCTATTCTTTTTCATTCATGCAATTTATTTGTTACAAGCGTACAAAAGTAGAAACATTTTTTGCTTTACACGCCATATAGACCGTTATTTATACAATTTTAGTGTCCATCCCGGCATTCGGATTGACGTGTTTATGAGCATAAAAGGCCATCTTAGAGGCATGTCCGGAAGCCGGAAAACAAACGGTCTTGAGGTGTTCGATGGATGGGTTGTGTTGAATTTCAGCCGGTTTAATACCATTGCCTAAATGGATGGAACCCGTTTCTACCTGTAACTCATCCCACAGGCCGGATTCCAGAAAACCGCGATGCAGCCGGGCGCCCCCTTCCACCAGCAAGGAATAAAGTTGCCGGTTATATAAATGTAACAGTATCTGGGGGATTACAGGCTGTGAGAAGTCGAGAAGGATGTATTCCACCCCCTGTCGCCCGGCAGCGGATTGGCCGGTGAATACCAGCGTGCGTACGGAGCTATCCAGCAGATGATACGTAGAGGGGATACGCAGGTTGCGGTCGATGAACACGCGAACGGGTGAAGCGCCTGCCCAGTGGCGTACGGTCAGGGAAGGATTGTCCAGCCATACCGTTTGCGTACCGACCAGAATGGCAGCTACCTCGGAACGCAGTTTATGGACAATGCGACGCGTGGCGGGGGTGGACAACTGCGCCGGTCTTTCGGACGGATTCGTCCGGATACGGTCGATGAACCCGTCCGCACTTTGTGCCCATTTCAGAATGACATACGGCCGCTGTTGCGTTTGCGCCGTTATGAAAAAAGCATTCAGCGCGATGGCTTCCTGCTCCAGCACACCTGTAATCACTTCCACACCCGCCTTTCGCAGGATGCTTATGCCTCGCCCTGCCACTTCCGGATAGGGATCCGGGCAACCGACCACGACTCGCCGGATGCGTTTACGGATGATCAGTTCCGTACAGGGCGGCGTCTTGCCGTAATGGGAACACGGTTCCAGGTTGACGTATAGCGTGGCTTCGCGCAGCAATGATTCTTCGCGCACGGAGGCAATGGCATTCACTTCGGCATGAGGTTCGCCGAACTGCCGGTGATACCCTTCGCCGATCAGGCGTCCCCGGTGCGTCACCACCGCGCCCACCATCGGGTTCGGCGCCACAGACGACGCGCCCGCCCTGGCCAGTGTCAGGCAGCGCATCATGTATTTTTCTTCCTCTTGCATTTTGTTTTTTTTCGTATGTTTGCAACATGAACGAGACAGCCGCCTACATAAGAAAATCGCTGCAAACGCTTTATCCCCCGCAAGAAGTACGGAGCCTGACCTGCCGGGTCATTGAATACGTTTGCGGCCTCCCGCTCCACGAGCAAATTCTGCGCAAAGATAGGCAATTATCCTCTGCGGAAAAAAAGCGTATCCGGGAGGTTGTGCAGCGTCTTGAGCGCTGGGAACCTATGCAATACATCACGGGGGAAGTCTCCTTCGGAGGATTGTCCTTCGAGGTGAATCCGTCGACGCTGATTCCCCGCCCGGAGACGGAAGAATGGGTAGCCTGTCTTCTTCGGGCAGAAACGGCGTCGGGGCTGCGCGTGCTGGACATCGGCACGGGAAGCGGTTGCCTGGCGGTTACGCTGGCCAAACGTCTTGCCGGTGCAGCAGTCATGGCCATTGACATTTCGGCCGAAGCGCTGGCTACGGCTCAACGGAATGCGTTGCGGAATCGTGTGTCCGTCAGCTTCCGGCAGGCAGACATCCTTGCAGAACCGGCGTCGGCCTTTCCGATATTCGACTTGATAGTCAGTAATCCACCCTACGTGAAAGAATGCGAGAAGGCGACCATGGCGCGGAATGTACTGGATTATGAACCGCATCAGGCTTTGTTTGTCCCCGACGACGACCCTTTGCTGTTTCATCGCCGCATTGCCGGTCTGGCGCGGGAGAGGCTGGCGGAAAACGGCACGCTGTACCTTGAAATCAACGCCGCTTGCGGGGCGCTCACGGTAAACATGTTACGGGAAAAAGGCTTCTATCCGGTGACGCTCATGCAGGATCTGTCCGGCAAAGACCGTTTGGTCATCGCGCATCTCCCTCCTTCCGAATCTTTGGGGCTATGAAGCAGCGAAATGAATCCGAACTTTTACGCCTGGCGGCCGTCTATTGTTCTTCCTGCGAACGCTGTATCGCCGAGGTACGGAAGAAATTGACTGTAGCGGGTGCATCGCCGGAGGTTACCGAACGGATCATCGCCCGGCTGCTGGAAGAAAAATTCGTGGATGAATCCCGTTTCTGCCGCAGTTTTGTGATGGACAAGTTCCGGTTCAACGGCTGGGGAGGCATCCGCATCCGCCACGAACTGCAACAAAAAGGCATTGCTGCCCCTGTGATTGCCGAAGCCCTCGGCGAACTGGAGGAAGAAGCCTACCGGTCGGCTTTGGCGGAGATGCTTCATGCGAAAAAACGTACAATCAACGGTCGTTCGGAATACGACGTTTTTCTGAAACTGTACCGTTACGCCCGCAGCCGGGGATTTGAGGGCGCACTCATTTCCTCCTGTCTGAAACCCTTATTCAGCGAAACTTATGATGTGGATGAAGAGGTTTGACATGCTGCAACTGTTTTATCCGTGCCGGTGCCTGCTGTGCGGTCAAACCTTGCTGACGGCGGAACGGTATTTGTGTCTGCACTGTCTCTGCGATTTACCCCGCACCCGTTATCATAAGCGGCTTGACAATCCGATGTACAAACTCTATGAAGGTATTTCGCAGATACGGGAGGTCTCGGCTTTTCTGTTTTTTGAGAGGGAGGGAGCCGCGCAAACGCTGATTCATGCAATCAAATATCACGGAAACAAAAGCCTGGCCGAGCAGTTAGGCAGCTTGGCGTTGCGCGAGATGAAACCCTATGGACTGTTTGAAGACATGGACTGCCTGATTCCCGTAGCACTGCATTCGCAAAGGGAACGGCAACGCGGTTACAATCAGGCCGAATGGATTGCACGCGGCATAGCGTCGGTCTGTCAGCGACCTGTCAACTGCGACGCCCTTTACCGCAACATCTCTACTGTTACCCAAACGCACCAGTCTTTTTACGAACGTCATCTGAATGTGGAAAAGATTTTCGGAATCAGGAACCCCGATGCGCTGGCGGGTAAACATGTCCTGCTGATCGACGACGTGATTACAACCGGCGCGACTTCCATTGCCTGCATCGAAGCGCTGTTGACGGTTCCGGACATCCGTATCAGCGTCTTCGCCCTTGCGATCGTCCCGCCGCAATGAACCGGAAGACGGCTCTCTTTCCTTTTGGTAGATAGTGGTTAGTGATTAGAGGAAAAGCGGCCGGTAGCGTTGTGACAAGGCGAAGCCGTCCGATCAACCCCTCACTTCTATTTCTTTCCCTCCTAACGCCGCTTTCCCGCTATCTACCATCCACTAATCACTAACCACTAACCACTATTTTCTGTTCCCGTTCTCTCCTCCGCATGATTGGGAGAGGAGTCGGGAAGCATTCCCGAAAAAATCCATACTCCACTGAATCAATTTTGATTAATCCCGTGGGAGGTAATCATGAATTTTGGACATAGTTTTTTTTTTTTAATGAATATTCCCTTAAATCCGCAAGTCGGTAGTCATCAAAAAAACAAAGCGCTGACATAAAATAAATTACTCAACGCTTTGTTATGTGTATTATTTCATCTATAT
>JAITAY010000187.1 GCA_031283915.1 Tannerella sp. | reverse complement strand
AGGTTGTTTTGTTCTTTGAATAAGGTAGAAATAAGGTTTTTATCCGTTATCAAATACCTTCTCCGGATGCGCTTATCTAAAACGCAGGTTATTATATACAATCCATTCTATTTTCGTGTCATGAAGGGCTTTTTGATCCCGTTATTTGGGGCGGGCTGTAAGCTTTTATTGGGGGACTACTAACTACTAACTACCTCTTTATGCATAGAATGATACCGCGTGCTATACAATATATACATATGATTAATGTCGATATCAGAGTACACATTGCATAAATATTTCTAATGTTCCCTCGCATGAAAACGCTACTTTTGCAGAAAAACAAACAGTGTATAATCATGGAATATAGAGAACTTGGAAAGACAGGCATGATCCTGTCGGCCATCAGTCTGGGGGCTTCTTCGCTGGGCGGCGTTTTTCATTCGCTCAAGGAAGAGGAAGGGATACGCACCGTTCATACGGCTGTCGAGAACGGCATTAATTTCATCGACGTTTCACCCTATTACGGTCACCTGAAAGCCGAAACAACGCTGGGCAAAGCCTTGAAAGGCATCGACCGGAAAGGCTATTATCTTTCGACCAAAGTCGGGCGCTACGGCAGGGACGGCGTGAATTACTGGGATTATTCGGGGAAGAAGGCGATTGAGAGCGTGTACGAAAGCATGGAGCGCCTGCACGTGGATTACATTGATCTGATCAATGTCCACGACATTGAATTCGCCGACCTGGAACAGGTCTGCAACGAAACCCTGCCGACACTGGTCGAACTGCGGGAAAAAGGAATTGCCCGGCACGTGGGGATTACTAACCTCACCCTGCGGCATTTCAAATACGTCATCGACCACGTTCCGGCCGGAACCGTGGAAAGCGTGCTTTCCTTTTGCCACTACTGCCTGAATGACGACGCCTTGACGGACTGGCTGGATTATTTCGAGGAAAAAGGCATCGGCGTGATCAATGCCTCTCCCTTTTCGATGGGACTGTTGACGGAAAGAGGCGTCCCCGAGTGGCATCCCGCACCTGTACCCTTGCAGAACGTCTGCAGAAAAGCGGTGGAACACTGCAAGTCAAAAGGCAAATCCATCGAACAACTGGCTTTGAAATATGCGGCAAGCAATCCGCGAATCACCACGACGCTGTTCAGTACCACCCGTTCCGAAGCCGTCCTGAGCAACATCCGCCGGGTGCAGGAACCGCTTGACGGCGAGTTGCTGCGCGAAGTGCAGGCGATCCTTGAACCGCGCTTCCGGGACACCTGGCTGAACAGTTAAACTTTTGCCCGAGAGCACATACAGAAGATATTCATGAAGATAGTTGATGCACATGCTCACCTCTGGCTCCGTCAGGACACGGAAGTGAACGGAATGAAGATACGGACGCTCGACAACGGAAAATCGCTGTTCATGGGCGAAATACGGCAGATGCTGCCGCCCTTCGTCATCGACGGGCGCAATACGGCGGAGATTTTTCTCTCCAACATGGATTATGCACAGGTTTCGGCCGCCGTGATTACCCAGGAGTATATCGACGGACTGCAAAACGATTACCTCCGGGAAGTACAGCAGAAATATCCCGACCGTTTCCTGTGTTGCGGCATGGTCGACGCCCGCAAGCCGGGCTATTCGGAAGAAGCCGTCGTACTGACAGAAAGAGGCTTCAGGGGCATCAAGCTCCCGGCCGAACGCCTGCTGTTGCCGGAAGGAAGGGTTTATCTCACCGGCAACGAAATGATGCGGATGTTCAAGTACATGGAAGCAAACGACCTCTTCTTCTCCGTCGACCTGGCGCCGGGAGAAACACAGGTGGCGGAAATGGAGGAAATCATTTCCGAATGTCCCCGCCTGCGGATCGCCATCGGACATTTCGGGATGGTCACCCGTCCCGGCTGGCAGAAGCAAATCAAGCTGGCGCGCCATCCCCATGTAAGGATCGAATCGGGAGGCATCACCTGGCTTTTCAACGACGAATTTTACCCCTTTACCGGAGCCGTCCGGGCGATCCGGGAAGCCGCCTCGCTGGCGGGAATGGAAAAGCTGATGTGGGGGTCGGATTATCCGCGCACCATCACGGCCATTACCTACCGGATGTCCTTCGATTTCATTCTGAAGTCAACACTGCTGACGGATGAAGAAAAACGACAGTTCCTGGGGGAAAACGCAAAACAGTTTTACCGCTTCGGGAACCTGGTGGATCTGCCCCGTATTAAAAACATGTCGGAATAAAAAAACATAATTCATTTGCTGACACATGAAAGCTGTACAAATCATTCAACCCGGAGAGGTAAGGATTGTCAATATCCCCGTACCTGAAATCAAACCGGGAGAAGTCCTGATAAAAATAAACTGCGTCGGGTTTTGCGGATCCGACCTGAACACCTATTCGGGCAAAAACCCGATGGTGCAACTGCCGGTTATTCCGGGACACGAAATCAGTGCGGAAATAGCAAAAACCTCGGAAGGCGTCCCGGAACACATCCGGCCGGGGATGCTCTGTACCGTCAATCCCTACACAGCCTGCGGGCGCTGTCCCGCCTGCCGCAACAGCCGTCCCAACGCCTGCCGGTTCAACCGGACGCTGGGCGTACAGCGCCACGGCGCCATGGCCGAATTTATGACCCTCCCCTGGGAAAAGATCATTCCGGACAGGGACAACCTCCTCTCGAAAAAAGAATTTGCACTGGTGGAACCGCTGAGCGTAGGATTTCACGCCGTATCCAGAGCGCAGGTAACCGACTCGGATACCGTGATGGTCATCGGCTGCGGCATGATCGGACTGGGAGCGCTGATTCGTTCCGCCCTTCGCGGCGCAAGGGTGATTGCAGTGGACATGGACGGTGAAAAACTGTCCCTGGCCAGGCAGTTGGGCGCTACGTATACCATCTGTTCGGGGACGGAAAACGTGCACGAACGACTGCAGGACATCACGAACGATGCAGGGGCGGACGTCGTCATCGAAGCCGCAGGGGCGCCGGCAACTTACCGGATGGCCATTGACGAAGTGGCTTTCACCGGTCGCACCGTCTGTATCGGCTATGCCAAAACGGAAATTGCCTTCGAGACAAAACTTTTCGTACAGAAGGAAATAGACATCAGAGGTTCACGAAATGCCTTGCCGGAAGATTTCCGTGCGGTAATGGAGTACCTCAAGCGGGGCGCCTGTCCGGAAGACGCGCTGATCAGCGGCATCTACCCGCCCGAACAGGCACAGGAAGCGCTGGAAAAATGGAAATCCGACCCGGGAAAGGTATTCCGTCTGCTGGTGAGCTTTGAATAACCGGAAAAGGGGAAAACTGTGTGTCCTGGGGGCATTTCAAGTGGGTGGCCAGCTCTGTGCACTGAGGAAGGTTGAAAGAAAACACATGACAAAGAAACTATCCGAGCAGTTTTTTGATCTGTCTGAAATACCTGAAAGGGGCGTATTTCACCGGCAGATCGAAACAGACGGGCGTATCCGCAAGGGCACGCCGGTTACTGAAGGCAAGAAAACTGTCGCGCCCGTGATATTTGCCCATGCCGCTGTTACCCGCGCCTCCAAAAGGTAAATGATGATTGGCGATATGTATCAGCGTGTCGTTGACACAGCCGCCGCCCGACGTCGTTTGCCGGAGGATCTCCCCGGCCTTCCGGCTGCTGCCGAAGTAATAAAAGGCCAGCGGCTTTTCGTTCCGGTTGATGTATTCGACCGCTTCCCGGATGTCATCGAACGTCATCACCGGCAGAATGGGACCGAAGATTTCTTCCCGCATGACAGGATCGTCGGGCTGTATATGATCCAGGATGGTGGGGGCAAGATAGCGTTCGGTTTCATCCACTTCGCCACCGTAAACGATTTGCCCGCATTTTATCAGGGTTTGCAGACGTTCCAGGGCTTGTCGGTTGACAATGCGGGGATAATACCGGCTTTCTTTCGGGTTTTGTCCGAACATGCGTTCAATGGCCTGCTTCATCTCCTGAAGAAAGGCTTCTTTTACCGATTGATGTATAAAGAGATAATCGGGAGCGATGCACGTCTGGCCGGCGTTGACGGTCTTTCCCCATGCAATCCGCCTGGCTGCCACTTTCAGGTTGGCGCCGGCATCGACTATGCAGGGACTTTTGCCACCCAGCTCAAGTATGACCGGAGTCAAATGTTCGGCAGCGGCGCGCATCACCGTCTTTCCCAGCGAAGGACTGCCGGTAAAGAAAATCAGGTCAAAGCGCTGTTGCAGCAGCCATTCGTTCACCTCGCGATGTCCCTGTGTGAGGGCGATATACCGTTCGTCGAACGTTTCGGCAATCAACTCACTCATGACCCGACTGATCTCCGGCGTGTAAGGCGACGACTTGAGGACGGCGCAACAGCCGGCCGAAATTGCGCCGACCAGGGGATTCATCAGCAACTGAAACGGATAGTTCCAGGGTGCAATAATCAGCGAAATGCCCAGCGGCTCATACACAATCCGGCTTTTCGAAGGCAGCAGATGCAGTGGTGTGGGAACGGGTTGAGGACGTGCCCAACGCCGCAAGCGCCTGATATGACCGTTTATTTCCTGATGAACCAGGCTGATTTCGGTCAGGTAAAATTCTTCGTATGACTTATGCAAATCTGTCATGATGGCCTCGCTCAGCCGACTTTCGTACCGGCAGACCGCCTTTTTGAATTTTTTAAGCTGTTCCATCCGGAATGAAAGGTCTTTCGTCTGATGCGTAGCGAAAAAAGCACGCTGGCCGGTCAGGATTCGTTCGATGTCTTCTTGGGTTGTCGTGTGCATAACCTTGTTTTAAATGAATTTGTAATAGTTCCCTTGAACTGAAATGCTCACAAATATAGCAATTTCTTTGTACATTTACCGGCGTATTTGCCAAGACTCAGGAAAAAGCATATATGAAAAAGAATGACTGGAAAGAACGGTTGGGGGTAACTTATTCAACGAATCCGGACTTCGCATACCAAACGGAGGCGGAGGAGAACAAAACAACCCTGCCGAAGGAAAAACAGCGGTTACGCATCATGTTGGACAAACGTAACCGCGGCGGCAAGACCGTGACGTTAATCACCGGTTTCCGCGGAACAAATGATGAGTTGACGGTGCTCGGTAAGATGCTGAAGGTCAAATGCGGTGTCGGCGGCTCGACGAAGGACGGCGATATCATTCTACAGGGCGATTTCCGGCAAAAGGCGCTGGAACTCCTCGAAAAGGACGGCTATTCCGGAAGCAAGATTGTTTGAAAGCAGCTAATTCTTTCTTAAGGAGCTATTCGCCTTTTTACCAAAGTGAAACCATCGGAAAATATACGCGGGAATTGCACAAAACCACGTACTTCCGTACACATATGAAGCATGGCATCTGTGCACATATGAAGCATAGCGTCTGTGCACGTATGAGCATAGCGTCTGTGCACAGATGAGCATAGCGTCTGTGCACGTATGAGCATAGCGTCTGTGCACGTATGAGCATAGCGTCTGTGCACGTATGAGCATAGCGTCTGTGCACGTATGAGCATAGCGTCTGTGCACAGATGAGCATAGCGTCT
>JAITAY010000120.1 GCA_031283915.1 Tannerella sp. | reverse complement strand
ACTTCGGACAGGCGGACGTCGTCGCTTTCCATCGAAATGTCCAGACGGGTGATCGAGTCCCCGGTTTCACATTCGATTTCGACCGTCCGGTACGACAGGAAACGAAATTCCAGCGCCTGCCTCTCTCCGCGAAGCCCCTGAATGTCGTAATATCCGTCGACGTCCGTCACGGCGCCGACCGCCGTCCCTTTCACCGCAACCGTCGCACCGGTGAGCGGTTCCGACGTTTCCGCATCGCGCACGACGCCGCGTATGTGCTTGTCCGGATCGCCCGCCGCCAGAAACGAACACATCCAAAAGGGCAAAAACAGCGCAGTCCATATTTTGATCGAAAGGTGATGCCTCATTTTTCTCAACTAATGAATTGGTTTGACGGTGCAAAAGTAGAGCGGGGATGTTACCTTTCGGCTACAGTCGTCTTACAGGAGTTTTACGGATTCGTTTCATTTTCAACACAGAGACACGGAGTACACGGAGATTTTTCTCCGTTTTCCTCCGTGCGCTTCGTGTCTCCGCGTTGAAATTCTCCAGGGAAAATGTCGATTTTCACATGGAAATTGGCCGATTTTTCCCGGAAAGAGAGCCAATCTTCCCGGGAATATTGCCGGTATTCCCGGAAAGATTACCAATATTCCCGGAAAGATTGCTGACATTCCCGGAAAGATTACCAATGTTCCCGGAAAGATTGCCGACATTCCCGGGAAGAGGGCCGGTATTCCCGGAAAGATGGCTGATATTCCCGGGAAGATTGCCGATATTCCCGGGGAAAATAGCCGATTTTTCCGGAGAAATAGCTGGAATAGGATGTATTTTTCCGTAGCTCCTTAGCCCCTTCTTCCGGTTGCCCTCCGTTTGAACGGACGGAGACAGACGGTCGAAAACGATGCGTCCGGTCGTTTCCGAACAGAATAAAAATTGCAAGAATATCGATTTTGGACAGCATTATGCCGATTTTGGACAATACGATTAACTTTTCAAACAAGTATTTTTGCGATCGAATTGAAAGTTTGAAAAAAACGATTTTACAACCAATTATTATATAATATAACGAGGTGTAGATGAAAACGAAACAAAAAAAGACCCTTGAAGGAAGTGCTTCTACCTTCATGCATCCCGAAGGCCGGAAGTCGTGTCTTCCCGATGCGGCCGTACTGTTTGTTTGTGACCACAGAAAATCTTTTGTACATAACCTTATATTCACCGGCACAATGGTTAATAAACGCAATGGCGCACCCCGATTTGGTTATATAATGTTAAGGGGGGGGGGGATTCCTGAATTACCGGTTACCCGTACCCGGATATTACCATACAAAGAAAATTTCGGAAAAACCACGCCAAACGTTCCGCCCCGCGCAACGGAACGTCCGGCCGTCACAGCCATACCTGGCGGGCGCATCCCTGTCCATCCATGGAAAGTGCTCATTTTCCCGCGGAAAAGCGGTAAACATCTTGAAACATATAACGGAACATCCGGGAAAAGCTTCGTGTTTTTCCGGACGTTTCCCGGCTTTATCCGGTTCGTCCGGCCTTCCTGACGGAGGCTGGGCGAGTTTGCAACCCTCAGGCGTATCACCGGATGAATGACTTGCATAAAAATGCCGAACGAAAGGAAGGCAGTTTCATATTCATTTATTAATTAATACCCAAACATTAAATTCTTATGAGAGAAAATTGTATGTTATTTTGGAGTGGGGGTACATGGCGCAGGATCTGCTGCCTGCTGTGTATTCTCGGATGCTCACTGACTGCCGTTGCGCAGAATCGGGTGAGCGGCAAAGTGGTTGACGCCGCCGGCGAGTCCGTCATCGGCGCCAATGTGATAGAGAAGGGCACCACGAATGGTGTCGTTACGGATGCGGACGGAAATTTCAGCCTGGCTGTGCAGGGCGGCAGTTCCGTGTTGCAGATATCTTTTATCGGATATGTTACGCAGGATATTACCGTGGGCAACCGGAGCCTCTTGCAGGTCACGCTGCTGGAAGACGCGCAGGCGCTGGAGGAAGTGGTTGTCGTCGGATACGGTACGCAGAAGAAAGTGAACCTGTCCGGTGCGGTAGCCACCATCCCGGCCAAGGCGCTCGAAAACCGTCCCGTGACCAACGCCAACGTGGCGCTGCAAGGCTTGTCGCCCAACCTGAACATTACCCGTTCGTCGGGTATGTCCTCCTCGGCGCCGGGCATCAACATCCGCGGTTTTACTTCTATCAACGGCGGTAGCGCGTTTATCCTGGTGGATAACGTCCCGACGTCGGCGGAAGAATTTTCGCGCATCAACCCGGCCGATATCGAGAGTGTATCCGTGCTCAAGGATGCGGCGTCGGCGGCTATTTACGGTGGACGCGCGGCGTTCGGCGTCGTGCTGGTCACCACCAAAACGGCCAAGAGCGGCAAGGTTCAGATTGATGCCGACTATACGTATGGCCTCCGGCAGTTCGACAATATCCCCGAAGTGATGACGGATATTGCGGAATACATGCGCATGGCCAATATCATGTCGGAAAACCCCAACCGCTTCAACGATGCCGCCATTGAATACGGCCGGCGACGCATGGCCGATCCCTCGCTGCCCGAAATCCTCGGACCGGGACGTGAAAACGGCGGTATCAACGATGAGCGGATTAACAGCGGCGAATGGGAATACTACGGTATTTATGACTGGTTCGACGTGATGCTCAAGGACGCTTCGCCCAGCCAGACGGCCAATGTGCGCGTTTCCCAGAAAGGTGAAAAACTGGCCTATTCCGCCAGTGGAGGCTTTTACCAGGAAGACGGTATGCTCAACTACGGAAACGACATCCTGAAACGGTTCAACTTCCGCGGAAATGCCCTGTACAACATGACCGACCGCTGGACGCTGGGAACCAACATCGCCTTCGGCCGGCAGGATTACTATTCGACGCTGGATACCGGCGAAAACGAGTTCTGGTTCTACCGCCTGCACAGTAACTATCCCACGCAGCCCATTTACAACCCCGACGGCACTTATACGCAGGACGGCGGAAACAATGTGGGCAGCGCGGTATCGGGCGGATTCACCCGCAAAACAAAGGATGAGACTCAACTGTCGTTCAATACCAAGTACGATATTCTGAAAAACGTCTGGAGCGTGAGCGGCGACGTCACCTTCCGAATGACCAACGAGGACAAGAACCAGGTGAGAATCCCGACACCGTATAACAACAAGCCGGGCAAGCAGAGCAAGCCGGGAGACAACTTTATCCAGGTGGAACGCAATCTCAACCGCCTGACGGTGTTCAACCTGTATACGAACTTCCACAAAACATTTGCCGACAAGCATTTTGTGGGTGCCACGCTGGGATACAACCAGGAGTATTATATGTATGACAACGTAGCGCTCTGGCAGGATAAACTGATCACCGAATCGCTGCCGACCATTCAGCTGGCGCTGAACAGCCTCGGACGGTCGCAAACGATCGAGGAACAGGCGCTGCGCGGTGTATTCGGACGCCTCAACTACATTTTCGACAACAAGTATATCCTGGAAGCCAACGGACGTTACGACGGCAGTTCGCGTTTCTCGAAAGGCCACCGCTTCGGATTCTTCCCCTCCTTCTCGGCCGCATGGGTGCTGTCGCAGGAAAGTTTCATGGAAAGCGTCAACGAATCGCTGCAACTCAGCAACCTGAAACTGCGCGGTTCCTACGGCACCCTGGGCAATCAGTTGATTGAGAGCGGAGGCGCTCAGGTGTATTATCCCACCTACGCCACGATGGGCTACGGCAACCAGATCAATTCAATTATCGACGGCGGACGCCCGGCGTACATGGGTTCGCCCGGCGCAATGCCCGGGTCCCTGACGTGGGAAACGGTGCGTACCATCAACGGCGGTATTGACCTGGGATTCCTGAACAACCGGCTGGATGTGGCTGTTGACGTGTATACCCGCTATACGGAAAACATGCTTACCAAGAGCAAAACGTTGCCCGGCGTATTCGGAGCCGGCGAGCCGCGCGCCAACGCCGCCGACCTGAAAACAAAGGGCTGGGAATTGATCCTCGGATGGCGCGACGCCGTGAACGTCGGCGGATCGCCGCTTTCCTACAGCGCCCGTCTGCTGCTTGCCGACAACCGGGCATGGATCACGCGCTTCGACAATCCCAACCAAAACCTGGGTGACTATTACGAAGGTCAGGAACTGGGCGAGTTGTGGGGATTGAACACGCTGGGCTATTTCCAAAGCGACGCGGAAGCCGCTTCCTGGGCAGACCAGTCGGCGCTGGATCCCGGCAGACCCTTCCTGGCCGGCGATTTGAAATATGAAGACCTGAACGGGGACGGCGTAATCAACAAGGGAAACAATACAGTAAGCGATCCGGGCGACCGGAAAATCATCGGTAACAACCGCGAACGTTTTCCCTACTCCATCGACCTGGGCGCCGACTGGAAAGGTTTCGACCTGAGGATCTTCCTTCAGGGTATCGGTAAACGCCAGGCCTACGCGGCAAGCGGTAGCAACGGTCTGCATTTCTGGGGGATCTACACCACGCCCTGGTGTAACCCGAACACGAAAAATACCGACCACTGGACGCCGGAAACGCCCGACGGTTTCTATCCGAGGATGAAAGCCGGCGGTGCAACGGTGGGCGAGGTACAGACGAAGTATCTGCAGGATGCTTCCTATCTGCGCCTGAAGAATCTGACGCTGGGCTACACCCTCCCCTCGCAGTGGCTGCAAAAGGTGAAAATCCGGAATTTGCGGGTCTATTTCAGCGGGGAGAATTTGCTTACCTACCATCACATTCAGGTGAAGGGTAATGATCCCGAAAAGTTCGGCAGCGACATCTATTATCCGTTCCAGAGAACGTTCTCCTTCGGATTGAATCTTGGTTTCTAATCATTTAACAAGTAAAGACATGAAAAGAATAAATGTATATATAATAAGTATGGCAGTGGCGATTTGTGGTTTGATCGCCTGCGACGACGCTTTTATGGAGCGCGTACCGAAAACGAGTATCACTGCCGCTGGATTTTTCAAGTCGGTTGCCGACCTGGAACTTTATGTAAACGGACTGTACGGCCTGCTGCCTTCCGGCTCATTCGAGGATTACGGTTCGGACAATGTGACCATCAGGCTGAATACGGAGCCGTATTCGAGTTTGCTTTACGGACGGAGGTCGCCCGACAATATCGGCGAATGGGACCTCTGGGGCTCCCTGCGCAGCGTCAACCTGATGCTGACCCATATGGACGACGTAACCGGCGACGAGGCGGAGATTAAGCATTACGAGGGTATTGCCCGCTATTACAGGGCGCATATCTACAACTTGCTCGTGCAAAAGTATTCGGACGTTCCCTGGTATGATCAGGTGATTGAAACTTCGGACGAAGAGATGCTGTACAAGACGCAGGATCCGCGTGCCACCGTGGTGGAGAACCTCATGGCCGACTACGAATTTGCCGTCGCCAACATCAAACCCGACATGGGCAACCGTACCCGCATACACAAGTACGCGGCGCTGGCGGAACTGTCGCGCTTTGCTCTCTACGAAGGCACGTATCGCAAGTATCACTCCGAACTCAATCTGGCGTCTACGGCCAATCAGTTCCTGCAGCGCGCCGTATCGGCCAGCGAGGAAATCATGAACAGCGGCCAGTTTGAGCTTACGGGAAAAGGCGCTTCGGAGCTGGTCGAAGGCACCGGCATCCTCGGCTCGGAAGGATTCCGCGCACTGTTTTCCAGCCTGAAACTGGGCGACAACCGCGAAATGATTCTGTGGGCGGAATACGGGTTTACGCCCTACACCCGTCGCCACCGGGCCGACGACCTGATGGTCATGACCACCAACCTGTATTCGATGAGCCGCAGCCTGCTGGAAAGTTTCCTGACGAAGGACGGTAAACCGTTCTCGAGCGTGGCGGGCTATGCGACCAAAACGTACGCGGAAGTGTTTGCAGACAGAGACCCTCGCCTGGCGGAAACCGTCGCCTATCCGGGTATTTACGAAGAAAGCCCGACGGGACTGCAAACCTATCATGTGACCGTTCCCGGACGCGGCGGATACGACCAGTGTAAATTCTTTAGCCGGAATCAGGCGTCGGAGGCCAAATCAACCGACAATACGGGTCAGTTCACCTCGCTGCCGGTCTACCGTTATGGCGAGATCCTGCTCAACTATGCGGAAGCCAAAGCGGAACTCGGACAGTTAGACGCCGCCGCCATTGGGAGGAGCATCAATCAGTTGCGTGGCCGGGTGAACATGCCGGACTTCAATGCGGCCGCCGAAGTGGACGACGCGCTGAAAGCGCTGTATCCGGGCGTAAGCGACGTCAACATCCTGGCCATACGCCGCGAGCGTCGGGTGGAACTGGCCGGCGAAGGCCTGCGTCAGTTCGACATCTACCGCTGGGGCGCCGGCAAACTGTATGAAGCCGTCACCTCCAAGCAGGGCATCTATGTCCCGCAACTGCCTTATGTGTATGACGTGACCGGCGACGGCACGCCCGACATCGGTATCGCAACCAATGCCTCCACGCATACGGCAGATGAGGTCATCTGGTACGATTTGGATGATTCCGACATCACGTTCTATCTCGAAAACGGCACTTCGGGTTATATCCGTAACATCGGCGACAACGATCGCAAGTTTGAGGAACCGAAGTATTATTATCTGCCGATTCCGAAAGCGCAGATCGTGCTCAATCCGAACCTGAAACAGCCTTACGGGTGGTAAGAAAACCGTTTTTATTTCATTTTTGTAAATAGAAGGGACGGGGCATGAAACCCCGTCCTTTCATTTTCAACACGGAGACACCCTTAGTTTGCAAAAGGAAAAAGGCAATGTTACTTTCAGTCTCTCGTTGTAAGAGAGGAAGGAATTAACAGACCGGAGAGGTGAACTAAACGAAGGCT
>JAITAY010000116.1 GCA_031283915.1 Tannerella sp. | reverse complement strand
AGCCTTCGTTTAGTTCACCTCTCCGGTCTGTTAATTCCTTCCTCTCTTACAACGAGAGACTGAAAGTAACATTGCCTTTTTCCTTTTGCAAACTAAGGGTGTCTCCGTGTTGAAAATGAGAACATGTTATTTATTTCGTATATTTGCCGGCAATTCATGAAATCATTACATTATAAACTCAATAGTAAATTCAGATATGAAGAAAAAGATTTGTGTATGGTGTTCCTGCGTGCTGGTTCTGACCGCATGTACCGGGGAATCCCAAAAGGCGGAAACGGGTGCGACTCAATCACTGGCGCAGTATGTCAATCCGTTCGTAGGCGTGGCTTATGTCGGCCATACGTATCCGGCAGCGCAGTTGCCGTTCGGCATGGTGCAGGCGGGACCGGACACGGGTACGGACAAGTGGGAACACTGTTCGGGTTATTACAATGAAGACCGGTCGATCATCGGCTTTTCACATACGCACTTGAGCGGTACCGGCTGTCCCGATATGGGCGACGTCATGCTGATGCCGGTTGTGGGCGACGTGTCGTTTGACCGGGGTGCCGAAGATGACACTTCGACCGGCTACCGTTCGGCCTTTTCGCACGATTCGGAAGAAGCGCATCCGGGTTATTACAAGGTGGTACTCGACGATTATGGCATCACGGCCGAGATGACGGCGACCCTGCGTGTCGGTTTCCACAGGTATACCTATCCGCAGTCGGAACAGTCGGGCATGATCCTTGATTTGGGACACGGTATTGGCGATACGGTGCTGGCTTCCGAAGCGCGTTTGCTGGACGAATCTACGCTGGTGGGCAAACGGCGTTCGGCCGGGTTCGTGGCAGATCATACGGTGTATTTTTGCGCCAAATTTTCCAAACCGGTCACGCAGTTTGCGTCGTTTGTGGATGGAAAAACAGGTGCGGCACGTGAACTCAAAGGCAAAACAGTTAAATACTGGCTGAAATTCGCTACGGAGAAGGAAGAAGCCGTGCAGGTCAAAGTAGCCCTGTCTACCGTGAGCGAGGAGGGCGCCCTCAAAAACCTGCAAGCCGAAGCGCCGGGATGGGACTTCGAAAAAATCAGGGCGGAGGCTACCAACGTTTGGGACGAGTATCTGAACGTGATTGAAGTGACGCCCGTGAACGACGAGCAGCGGATTTCGTTCTACACCTCGCTGTATCATGCGCTTCTGATGCCGAACATCATTACGGATGTGGACGGCGTGTACCGCCTGGCGGACGGACGGCTGAAACCGGATAACAGGAAAGACAAGTTTATGAATTTCTCGCTCTGGGATACGTACCGGGCGGAGCATCCGTTTTTAGCTCTTCTCTTTCCGGAGATGGATGCGCGATGCGTGGAGTCCATGTTGCAGCTCTATCTTGACCGCGGCGTCTTGTGTACTAACGATTACGGACAGAATGAGACCTGGTGCATGATTGGCAACCACTCCGTGCCGGTGATTGTGGATGCCTGTCTGAAAGGGATTGTGAAAGAGTACCAGGACCTGGCGGCCGAAGCCATCTACCGTTCGCTGACCCAATCGCACGAAAAGTCGAACTGGGAGATGTATAACCGCTATGGATATTATCCTTTTGACTTGCTGGATGTCGAATCGGTTTCACGGACGATGGAACACTGTTATGACGATTATTGCGCCGCAAAATTTTTCGGCTGGCTGGGGAAAACGGAAGAGGAGGCTTTTTTCCGTAAACGCTCCGATTACTACAAAAATCTGTTTGACGATGAAACCAAACTGATGCGTGCGAAGGATTCCAAAGGACAGTGGCGCACGCCGTTCGACAAATTCCTGCTTTCCCATGCGGCAACCAGCGGCGGCGACTATACGGAAGGCAATGCATGGCAATATACGTGGCACGTGCAGCACGACATCCCTGCCCTGGTGGAACGGATCGGCGGCCGGGAGGCGTTCGGCGTCAAGCTCGATTCCCTGTTTTTCCTGGATACACGCTCATTGGGTGGCGGCTTTCACGGCGATGTCACCGGCATGATTGGCCAGTATGCCCACGGCAACGAACCGAGTCATCACGTGGCTTATCTGTATAATTATTCCAGCACGCCGCACAAAACGCAGGAACTGATCCGCAAGGTGTTCGACGAATTTTATTTCCCCACGCGCGACGGCTTGAGCGGTAACGACGATTGCGGACAGATGTCGGCATGGTATCTCTTTTCGGCGCTGGGCTTCTATCCGGTCGATCCGGTGTCGGGCGACTACATCATCGGCGCTCCGCAGGTTCATGCCATGACGTTGCATTTGCCAAACGGAAAACAATTTGAGATGAAAGCAAACGGCCTGTCAAAGGAAAATAAATACGTGAAGGCCATCCGCCTGAACGGGCAGCCGCTGACGGGCTTTGTCATCACGTATGACCAGGTGAAGGAAGGTGGATTGCTGGAGTTTGACATGGTCAGTCAACTGTAAAAAAAAGGAACATGTGGTGTCCATTGATCCGTTCGTCGGGCTGGGTGACAGCGATGACGCTGTTGTTGTCCGCTATCTTCGCTTGCACGCCGGAAGAGGCGTTTTACTGGCAACGGCAGGAAAAATGTATGTATTTGCTGGCGGCGGACAAAACAAGGGTCGGCCAATTACTCGACAGTGCGCCGGAAGGATTGGATATTGCCGACGAAATCATTAAACTGGATGTGTCAACCTTTCAGATTGTGCGTCGTTACACGGCTGTTCGGGAGATTGATTCGGCCGGTCTGTCCCTCGACTTCAGGCACCATTCCCGCAGTCATTTTTGGATGATACCGGCCGTGTCGTATAACGGGAATCCGTGGGGACGCGGCAAAGAACCGAAAGGCGCATCGGAAAACGGCCGGTGGCGCACCTTTTCTTATCGCCGCACCTCTATTCCCGGCGCAACGTATTCGGAAGGCGACCGGTTTGCCGTGGCCGCGTGGAGCGATGCGCCGACCGAAGCATACGGGGACTTTTCCTGTTCGCTGATGCCGGAAGAAACGCAAACTACTCATCGCATCCTCTGGCCGGAAGAGGAATTGCCGACCGTGTACAGCGACAGAGACCGCTATGCCGACGGTTCTAAAAAACGGGTTCGCCTGAAAAAAGGCGACACCGTCACATTGACTTTATACCTCACCGTCTGCGCCGTTGAACCCGACCACCGGGCAATGCATCACTTTTTGCGTAAGGCATGGGAATACGCCGACAAACCGGTTGTGCCTGTTTTCGATGCCCGGAAGTTATGGGAACTCGGCATCCGCTATGCCACCGAATCGCTTTGGGCGGAAGAAGGTTCCTTCAAAGGGTTCAGTATCGGACTGGTCGCCGACGGTGAAAAGGGGTGGAAACAACGCTCCGGCGGGAAATATGAAATCGGCTGGTGCGGTCAAAATGCGTCGCTGGCCAATTCCTTGCTAATCGACTACCTCCAAAACCGTCATGCCGAGTCGCTGAACAAGGCATTGGCTACGCTGGACACGTGGGCAACACATAGCCCGTTGCCCAACGGCCTGTTTATTACGCATTACGATCATATCTTGAATCACAGGGATGACGGTGTGATGGATGCCTGCAATCTGGGTACAGCCGCACTGAATTTCTTTGAGGCCTGCGACCTGACACGTGCAGCCGGTATAGACCGGCCTTTGTATGAACGTATTGCCTACGGTATTTGCGACTTTGTCAAGGCCGACCAGCAGCTCGAAGGCGTGTATGCGCGGGGATGGACGCCCGACGGGAAGTTTTACATCCGCGAAGGCACCATCGGCTGTTTCATGGTGCCCCCGATGCTGGAGGCCTACCGGCGTTCGGGTGATTCGACGTACCTCGCATCGGCCGCAAAAGCCTACGATTATTACCTGAAAGCATTAAAAACCGACGGATATACTACGGCCGGCGCACTGGATACATGGTGTATTGATAAGGAATCGTCGATGCCTTTACTGCGTTCTTCGCTGATGCTTTACGAGATAACCGGCAATCCTGCCTATTTGGATCATGCAGTGTCAGTATCGTATTACCTTTCCACATGGTTGTGGCATTATCAGGGAATCTATCCCGCAGACGACAATTTTACGGTGTATCACTACAACACGTTCGGCGCCACGTCCGTATCCACCCAGCATCACCACCTGGATCCGTATGCCCTCTTTTGGGTATCTGACTGGATAAAGCTCGCCGACCTGACGGGCGACAGGCAATGGAAAGAAAAAGCGCTGGCAGTCTGGCGAAACGGTTGTCAATTGGTATCGGATGGCACGCTGGAAATCAACGGACGTGTCCGCCCTGCCGGTTCCCAGAATGAAGCGTATTTTGAATGTAACTGGGCGTTCAATTCAAATCTGGAACGCATCAATTCGTGGTTAGTAGCGTGGCCTGGCGCATTCCGCCTGGAAACGCTACGCAGACTGAATGATTATCAACTCCTGAATGAAGAATAGCGCGTATCTTTTTTCTGTCGGTTAAGGAAAAAGTACCTGCAGGAAGATGATTTCACGCTCATGCAAAATGATCGTTGAATCGACAGAAAAGACCCTGGCCGGACAACAAAGCTGCTGTTGCAGCATTTCGCCGGCCAGGGCATATTCACCGGAAAAATCTGTTGGCATGGAAAAAATGTTTTCGTGCCTGTCAAGATTGATACCACACGTAAAAAAAAGGATAAACCATACGAGAAACATGCTATTGCATCAATGATTGTCAATGTGGTATGGACAGACTTTATGTATATATCCGGTAAACGTTGTGAACATTTGTCCAACACACAAAAAGAAAGCGAGAATTTTCATTCCCGCCCCAAATGTTTTCACAACGGAATAATCCTTATTGTGATTGGCTTTCAAAATTTGTGCGACAAAGATACGATTTTTTTTGATGATTACGAGAAAAAGATATTCCTTTGTAGTAAAAAAATCAAAGTAAAATTATAACTGTATTGAAAATGAAAAGAATATTGGGTTTGGATTTGGGAACGAACAGCATTGGCTGGGCGTTGGTTAGTAAAGACGAAGAAAATAAATGGGTGAAGATAGAAGCTGCTGGAAGCCGTATCATTCCTATGAGTCAAGATATTTTGGGCAATTTCGACGCAGGAAATTCGATTTCCCAGACAGCTGAAAGAACCGGATTTCGCGGGACACGAAGATTGCGCGAACGGCACTTGCTCCGGCGTGAACGGCTACATCGCGTATTGCATGTGTTGGGATTTCTCCCTGAGCATTACGAACAATACATTGATTTTGAAAAACGCTTGGGTAAATTTGTGCAGGATACCGAGCCGAAATTGCCCTGGGAAAAAGCCTCAGATGGTAAAATGGAATTTTTGTTTCAGGAATCTTTCAACGAAATGCTGGCAGATTTTGCTGAGACCCAACCGCAACTATTGAACGATAATAAAAAAATCCCATACGACTGGACAATTTATTGTCTACGGAAAAAAGCCTTGCAACAAAAAATAGCAAAAGAAGAGTTGGCATGGATACTTTTGAATTTTAACCAAAAACGCGGATATTATCAGTTGCGTGGAGAAGAGGAAGAAGAAAATCCTAATAAATTAGTGGAATATCACTCGTTGAAAATTGTTGATGTTGTAGCAGATGAAAAACCTAACAGTAAAGGCGACACATGGTATTCGCTGCATTTGGAAAACGGATGGATTTATCGCCGTTCCAGCAAGATTCCTTTGGA
>JAITAY010000075.1 GCA_031283915.1 Tannerella sp. | reverse complement strand
CCTTTGCCATGATTGCTTTATCCCTCGTTTCAGGAAACAAAAATAGATGCTTTTTCTCAAATAATCAAAGAATGTTCAAATTAAATTGAAAGCAGGGCTACACTTGTACAGTATAGCGTAAACAACACAAAAACAGTCCGAATCCTTTTTGTTCAACTAAAAAAACAGCTTGCTCCGAAAGCCGGGCTTTAGGAATGCGAAAGAAACAGGATAGAACGAGTGATACGGTGCGCGACGTAATTTTAACAGAATCGAAAAAGGCTGAAAGCCAGAAATACACCGGTACAGGGCAACGCCGAATGTCATCAAGTCAGTCTAATTTTGTCGATTTCGGTCGACCGAAATCGAGATTATCGAATCATTTATTCGAGTGAAAGGTACTTTGCTGCCGTTTGGGAGCGCTTCCTGCCACACAGGTATAGCGAAAAACCTTTAACTTAATGACATGGAGCAACACCCTGCGAAAATAGAATACAGTCCGTTATACTTTATGTAAGAACCAAATAAAGAGGGAAACCCTGCCGGAAACTCCGGAAGTTTCTGCTATCCCCGGAGTTCCCTATGTCCCCCAGAAACACAAGCCTTTTACCCGCCCGATGCGTTATAGTACCATACGGAATTTAATGAACTGACCGCCTGCTAAACGAATAGCCCCTGCAGGCCCAAAGAATCTCTGTTGTTACACCAGTGTCACTTCGATATTGCGTTCCTGGAAATTCTTGATGACATTTGCGGGAGCATTCGTATCAGTGATGATATGGTGAATGCTGTCAATTTCGCAGATTTTACAGAATCCGCGCTTATTGAACTTGGACGAATCGGTCAGGACAATGATTTTCTGAGCGGCGGCAATCATTTGCTGATTGATACGAGCCTCGTTCAGCTCGCTGGTAGTCAGCCCGTACTCCAAATCAATCCCATCGACGCCAATAAACAATTTGTTACACGACAAGCTTTCCAGCGTACTTTCCGCATAATGGCCGATGACCGATACGGAATTTTTGCGAATCGTCCCTCCCAACTGGATAATGTCGATAAAAGGATTGTAGCATAACGACAGCGATACCTTGACCGAAGAGGTGATGACCGTGATCTGTTCACGGATGTCAATCGCGTGGGCAAAGGCCAGCAGCGTCGTCCCCGAAGCAATGATGATCTTATCCTCCGCTTCCAGCAGTTTGTTGGCCGCCCGGGCGATACGCAGCTTTTCTTCAATTTGCATCTTTTCCTTCACGTCGATGTGCTTGTCGGTGATAATGGAGGTAAGATTACTGGCGCTCCCGTGACTGCGTTGCAGGAGTTTTTTTTCTTCAAGCAATTTCAAATCCTTCCGAATCGTTACTTCCGAAGCATTCAAATCCCGACTCAGATCGCTTACCTTTACATATCCCTGCTGTTTCAGTTGCTCAAGGATGAATTTTTGTCGTTCGGCTATATTGGCCATATCTCCTAATTTTTATGTGTTATTTTGATTGTGCAAACATAGCAAAAAAATCGTCAGGAAAAGACACCCCGGAACAAAAAATACGTGTACCGGAAGCATTTCTTCTCCTCTTTTGAAATATTTCGATACGGCTTGTGATTGCTTTTGAATGTCGGAAGAATTCTTTCGATATGCGTGAAAAAAGTTTCGGAATTATTTGCTGTTGTAACAACACCGTTTTATCTTTGTGCAAAGTTTGTGATTAAAGTACATGAAACGTAAACATAGTATAGCACAATTAAGCGATTCGTCCATTCAATGGGATCTGATCATTATCGGCGGCGGGGCGACAGGGCTGGGGACAGCGGTAGACGCCGCATCAAGAGGCTACAAGGTAGCCTTGCTGGAGCAGGCTGATTTCACAAAAAGCACCTCCAGCCGCAGCACGAAGCTGGTACATGGCGGTGTTCGTTACCTGGCGCAGGGCGACATCGGGCTGGTGACGGAGGCGTTGCATGAACGTGGACGGATGAGGGAAAATGCCCCTCACCTGGTAAAAAACCAGCGGTTTATCATCGGGAATTACCGGTGGTGGGAAAAACCGTTCTATGCACTGGGACTGACGCTGTATGATCTCCTTGCAGCCCGGCGTGCGTTCGGTCGGTCGCTGCCGGTGAGCAGGAAACAAGTCACGGCAGAGATTCCGCAAATCCGAATCAAAGGATTGAAGGGAGGTGTGGTCTATCATGACGGGCTGTTCGACGATTCCCGCCTGGCGATTCATTTGGCGCAAACCGCTACGGAACTCGGCGCCACTTGCGCGAATTATGTCAAGGTAACCGGATTGACGAAAGACCGCTATGGAAAAATTACGGGTGTTGACGCCCGCGACATGCTGGCCGGCCGTTCGTTGTACCTGCCGGCCAGGGCTGTCATCAATGCAACGGGGATTTTCGTCGATGAGCTGATGCAAATGGATGTCCGGGAAAAAGCCGGCATCGTGCGTCCCAGTCAGGGCGTGCATCTGGTTGTTGACAAATCTTTCCTGGGAGGCGATACGGCGATTATGATTCCCCGGACGAGCGACGGCCGGGTACTGTTCGGCGTGCCTTGGCACGGGAAAATAATATTGGGGACAACCGATACGCCGGTGAACGGGTTCGTGCTGGAACCGAGGGCTTTGGATGAAGAAATCGACTTTATCCTGCGCACAGCCGGCGCCTATCTGCTGAAACAGCCGCGGCGTGAAGACATACTTTCCGTATTCGCCGGTCTGCGACCGCTGGCAGCGTCCGGAAAAAGTATGGACGAGAAGAAAACAAAGGAAATCTCCCGAAATCATAAAATTATGGTATCCAAAAGTGGGCTGCTCACCGTCACCGGCGGCAAATGGACGACTTACCGGCGCATGGCGGAAGATACCGTCAACAGAGCTGTCGCCATTGCCGGACTGCCCCGCAGGAAATGCGTAACCAAACATTTGCGCATTCATGGATATAAAAAAGCCGTGAATCGAGCATCTTTTAATTATGTTTATGGCTCCGATTACGAAAAGATATTACTTTTGCAGCATGAAAACAGTGGCTGGAATGAAAAACTCCATCTGCAGTATGATTACACCGGGAAGGAAGTCGTTTGGGCGGTGCGCGAGGAAATGGCCTTCACTGTTGAAGATGTCCTGGCACGCAGGCTCCGGCTTCTGTTTCTGGATGCCCGGGCAGCCATTGAGGTAGCGCCTAAGGTGGCCGCCCTGATGGCTAAAGAACTGGGAGAAGATGTCGCCTGGGAACAGGCGCAGGTCAACGCATTCACGGAAATTGCAAAGGGATATTGCCTGAGCCTGTGAATGGCGATGATTAGGAAAGGCACTAAATATATTTTTATATAATGGAAAAATACATCTTATCATTCGACGCCGGAACGACCAGTTCCAGGGCGATTGTGTTCAACAGCCGGGGTGAAGCCTGTTCGGTTGCACAAAAAGAGTTTTCGCAGATTTTCCCGCAGGACGGGTGGGTCGAACATGATCCATACGAGATCTGGTCTTCGCAGGCAGCCGTAGCGGCTGAAGCCATCGCCAGGATTGGCATAAACGGAACCAACATAGCGGCCATCGGTATTACGAACCAGCGTGAAACGACCGTCGTATGGGATCGGACGACGGGCGAACCGCTCTACAATGCCATCGTATGGCAAGACCGACGTACAGCGGAGTATTGCGACGAACTGAAAAATAGAGGACTGCTTCCCCTTATCCGGAGCAAGACCGGCCTCATCATCGACGCCTATTTCAGCGCAACGAAAATCAAATGGATACTTGACCATGTAGACGGAGCACGTGCAAAAGCCCGGCAGGGACAGCTAGCTTTTGGAACGGTCGATACGTGGCTGGTCTGGCAATTGACGAAAGGCCAGACGCACGCGACGGACCTGTCCAATGCCTCGCGTACGATGCTGTACAACATCCATACACAGGAATGGGATGACGAGCTGCTGCAACTGTTTGACATTCCCGAAAGTATGTTGCCCGAAGTGAAAGCGTCTTCGGAGGTGTACGGACATACGACGACAACGATATTTGCCTCGCGCGTACCCATTGCCGGAATCGTCGGCGACCAGCAGGCGGCGCTGTTCGGACAGATGTGCATCGAACCGGGAATGGTGAAGAACACTTACGGTACCGGCTGCTTTATCCTGATGAATACGGGAGACCAGCCGGTGGCATCCAAAAACAACCTGGTCAGTACGATTGCCTGGCGGCTGAACGGCCTCACCTCGTATGCACTTGAGGGGAGCATTTTTGTCGGGGGCGCCATTGTCCAGTGGTTGCGCGACGGCCTGAAAATAATCCGGTCGTCTTCGGAAATCGAGAGCCTGGCCAAGCAGGTGGACGACAATGGCGGCGTTTATTTTGTCCCGGCGCTGACGGGATTGGGCGCACCCTACTGGGATCAATATGCACGCGGGGCGATTGTCGGTCTTTCACGCGGCGCTACCGATGCACACATTGCCCGTGCCGCACTCGAAGGTATTGCGTATCAGACGATGGATGTCGTCAATGCCATGGTACTGGATGCCGGTATCGGACTGAAGGAATTGCGGGTCGATGGCGGCGCATCGAAGAACAGTCTCCTGATGCAGTTTCAGGCCAATGTATTGGGAAAAACGGTCATACGCCCTCAAACGGTGGAAACAACCGCATTGGGTGCCGCTTACATGGCCGGCCTGGCCGTCGGATACTGGTCCGGAGTCGAGGAGATCCGCCGACAATGGCATATCGAGGCGACGTTTGAACCGGATCCTGCATTCGATTCACACCGAGCCAGACGGAAATGGGCAGATGCCGTCTACCGGTCGCAATCATGGATTAAATCATAGTGTATCACATTAATTTATATAGTAACTATCATGGGACAGGATATATTATTTGAATTTATCGGAACCGCCATGCTGATTCTTTTGGGCGAAGGCGTCTGTGCGAACATGAGCTTGAAAAAGACATTCGGTCATCAAGGCGGATGGATCGTCGTTACGTTTGGTTGGGGATTTGCCGTATTTGTCGCCGCCTTCATTTCGGCGCCTTATTCGGGTGCACACCTGAATCCGGCTCTGACGCTGGGGCTGGCTGTTGCCGGCCTGTTTAAGGGCAATATAGCAGGTTATATTCTCGCTCAAATCCTGGGCGCCATGCTCGGCGCGAGTTTGGTCTACCTGATGTACAAGCCTCATTTCGATGCCGAAGAGGATGCGAATACGAAACTGGGAGTGTTTGCCACCAGTCCGGCCATTCCGTCCCTCTTCTCCAATTTTCTGAGTGAGTTTATTGGCACGTTTGTATTGGTCTTCGGCATCCTGATGGTTGGCGGAGCGAAAATGGACGGCCCCTATCCCGTCGCTCTCCTGATTGTTGTGATCGGTATGGCGCTGGGTGGTACGACAGGATACGCCATTAATCCGGCGCGCGACTTGGGACCGAGAATCGTACATGCACTGTTGCCGATCAGGAACAAGCGCGACAGTAACTGGGGATATGCCTGGCTGCCCGTTGTGGCGCCGGTCTGTGGCGCAATCGTTGCGGCATTGCTTTATCTCGGATTGAATCTGACAGCGTAGAAACCTGGATTCCAGTCCGGGTTAATGTTCATTGATAATATAAAATCCCTGCGGGACGGATGCCGGGAACATGTACGATATTCATTTTAAAAAGATACATCATGCCGTTGAAAAAATGCTGCCTGTTTTGCCTGTTGCTGAGTCTCTGCCAAGGCTTCACTATGGCAAGAAACAATCTCCGCTTCCCGGATACCCGGACGCTGGGGATGGGAGGAAACGGCGCGTCGCATTCCTCCCTTTTTAATCCAGCTCTGCTGGCGTTGCAGGAACAGAAGGATGTACGAATTGACTATTTCAACCGTTATGGGATAAAAGAACTGGCTACGGTCAGCGGCGCGTTCTGCTTTCCGAACCGCATCCTTCCGGCTGGCCTGCACGTGGCTTCTTTTGGCTACGATGAATATCGCGAAAGCATGTTTCGCCTTTCGACCGGGAAACGACTGAATGCGTTCTGGACGCTGGGCATCAGCGTCCAGTATGCAGTTATCCAGTCGCAACTGTTCGAGTCGGATGCTTCGCGTCTTTCTACGGACATCGGTGCCTCGTTCCAGCCTGTGGATAACTGCTTGATAACATGCTCGGCCATCAACGTTCCTTCCATTTCGTTAAACAGTGAAGAGGTAGACAGTGAACGGATTGGAACTTACCTGATTGAGTTGGGCGTCAACTGGCAACTTGTCAACAACCTGCTGATAACCGGCAGCATGGCACACAACAGGGAGACGCGCTGGGAGGCTTCGCTGGGAATGGAATATCGCCCTTATGACGATTTCCACCTGCGTTCCGGAGTACGAACCGCCCCTTTCCGCCCCTCGCTGGGTGCGGGATACCGTTTTGCCGGACTGATAGCGGATGTCGTAATGATTTACCATCCGGTACTGGGTATCAGTACCGGGCTGGGGCTGTCCTTTTCCTTTTAAATAACTTCTCCATGAAACGATTGCTGACTGTAGGGCTTGCCGGTCTCCTGATGACCTGCTATCATCCGAAGGCTCAAACGATTCAATCCAGAGACAAATGGATGGAATACCTTGAAGACCTGTCGGAGGATTTGGAAGATGAAGACCGGATTGAAACATTACACGCCGATTTATCCGCCCTGACGGAGCATCCGCTGGACTTGAACACGACGGATGCGGAAACATTCAAGCAGTTACCGTTTCTCTCGGACACGCAAATCGAGGCCATACTCGCATACCGCAAACGCTATGGCGCCATGGCGACTGTCTATGAACTGAAAAACATCGAAGCGCTGGACTGGCCGACCATCGAACTGCTGCTTCCATTTGTGTACGCAGGCGAAGTGGACACCCGACGACCGCTGACCTTCCGAAATTTGCTGAAATACGGTTCAAATGAACTGGTGATACGTTATGACCCGGCTCTTCAGGAAAAACAGGGATACCGATCGCAACCCGACAGTATCCTGCAACAATACCCGAACCGGGTATATCTGGGCGAACCGTTTTATCATTCCATTCGTTATTCCTGCACGTTCGACGAACGCCTGCAGGCCGGTCTGGTAGCGGAAAAGGATGCCGGTGAACCATTCGGGAAGCGTATTCACAGGGGATATGATTACTATTCTGCACATGTATTGCTGCGCAACATGGGCTGGCTGAAAACGCTGGCGGTCGGAGATTACAAAGTTTCTTTCGGACAGGGATTAGTCATCAGTCATGACTTTATGCCCGGGCGGAATGCCTTTCTGACGCAGGCAGAGCGGCGTACCAACGGTTTCCGGCGACACTATTCGACAAACGAAACAGACTTTTTCCGGGGAGCCGCCTCTACCGTTCAGTGGAAAGATTTCAATCTGAGCCTCTTTTACTCTTATCGCCGGCTGGATGCGACGGTAGACGGCACACACATCACGTCTTTCAAGACGGACGGACTGCATCGTGTGGTGAGCGACCGGGAAAAGATGCGGACAGCCGGCATGCAGACCTGCGGGGGGAATCTCCGCTATGCGACGCCGCAGGTGGTCATTGGCCTGACGGCCTTGACGTATACCTGCGGCAACCTGTCCATTGAACCGGAACCGGCGCCTTATAACCGGTTCTACTTTCGCGGAACGCAAAACGCCAATGCAAGTGTGGACTACCTGTTCAAGAACAGACAACTGAAACTGTTCGGCGAGACGGCCGTTTCAAAAAACGGAGCCTGGGCTACGCTGAATGCGCTTCAGTGGACGCCGGCTTCGTATGTCTCCGGTTTGATTTTATACCGTTCGTATGCACGCGACTACCAAGCGTTTTATGGATATGCCTTCGCTCAAAACAGCGCCGTGCAGAATGAGCAGGGGGTTTATCTGGGAATGCAACTGACGCCGGCGGCAGACTGGAAACTCTCCGGCTATGCGGATTTTTTCCGTTTTCCGTGGTTGAAATACAACGTCGATGCACCGTCTTCGGGCGTCGAATACATGGCGCAGGCGGATTATGCGAAAGGAAACAGGTGGTCGACGTATCTCCGCTACCGTTATCGGCAGAAAGAACTGAATCACACGTTTGAGGAACGGTCGGAAACACAGGTATTGCCGTATGGGCAGCATCGCATTCGGTGGCAGATGACGTCTGCTCCGGCGGCGGAACTGCTTTTGCACACGGCCGCAGATGCGTCTTTTTACTTGGCCGGGGGACGGAAAAGCCGCGGATGGATGGTCTCCCGGAGAGCTGGGTGGAAACCTGCCCGCATCCCCTTGCAGGCAGACCTTTATCTGGCGTATTTCCATACGGACGATTATTACAGCCGCCTCAGTTCGTACGAGAAGAAGCTGCTCTATGTCTACAACACGCCGTTCCTGTACGGGAAAGGAATGCGCATGTCCACCGTTTGCCGGTATTTCCTGATGAAAAAACTTTCCGTATTGACCAAAGTCGACTGGACGCATTACTTTGAAGGCGAGTCCATCGGTAGCGGACTGGAAACCGTCGAAGGCCGTAACCGGATTGAAGCAAGCCTGATGGTACAGTGGAAATTTTGACCGGGATGCAGAGATGAAAGGATTCAACGGCTTTCATCGAACCAGTCTGCAAAGACAGGAAATGACATCGAAGCATACTTGGCCATTCAACCGCCCGGAAGCAGGCAAAGTCTTCCCCAATGCAGTTACGCCGGCGTATCCAACGCAGTTACCGATCGGTATCCAGTGCAGTTACACCGGCGTAACCGGCCACTTTCTCCAGTCTTCTCACCAAACGGTGCAAAAAATACAGCGGTATAAATCCGGCAACGCCGAAAGAACAGTCTATCAATCTCCAGTAAAACGGGATATGCCTGATTTCTCCACAAATCAGGGCTAAAGGGACAACCCCCGCACAGGAAATCATCCCAAAGTAAATAATCCACTTATTACGAACAGGTTCCCGGAAAACTCCCACAAACGCAACTGCAATAAGCAAATGGGCAAACGCCAGCCAGTCCGTGCCGTAAGCCAGAAACGGATAGTCGGAATTTGTCTGAACGATGCCTTCCCTTACCGTAGCAATCCATGCTTTCATGCCGGAATACGTTTCCGGCGGAACTTCCGGAGATATGCCCCAAACAGAAGATAATAACCGTATTTCCGTTTCAAGCGGGAAGGTGGTAACTCCCCAGAATATGAGTGATAACATATAGACAACAACTATCACTCGAATTGTCAATAATAATCTGCCTTCTCTATCCATATTTTTTTATCATTGCAAAATGATACATTCTGTCTCTTTTTTCAGGATGCAAATGTATCAATGTTTGCTTATCCAAAACTCAGGTTAAAGGAAAATCTATGTATCAATTATTGATAGAAACCGTTTACTAAGGAATGAGAAATAAATAAAGTGTAACAGGATTTTTTGCCCGTCTCCGTCAGTTATACTGCGCGTGGTATAGTTTTGTGCATTGCCCGCCAGCATAGAAAAGGGTATCCGCCCACCCGCCTTTTTATCCGTCAGTTTTAACTCAATGTCATCAAGTTAAGATTTTGTTTCCGGCATCCCGCCAGGGATGCATCGCTCGGTAGATAAACCGGTATAACCCTCTATTGCATCCTGTTAAGGATGCATCCCTAACGGGATGCAGATAGAGACGTCGTAAAAATGCTACCGAGCGATGCATCCCT
>JAITAY010000069.1 GCA_031283915.1 Tannerella sp. | reverse complement strand
CTAAAGCCCGGGCGAACCGTAATCGGCGGGCGGAACAGGCTGAAACCTGTCCGTTCGTTCTTATGTTGCTTTCAGGATAAAATCGGACATGACGCCGAAACAATCGGTTATTTCTGCTGCCTCCGGATGGAACAGGCAGCAATGGCTGCCTCCGGTGGAAAGCAGATGGCTGTCTTTTAGGTACGGAATGGTTTCCTGCGCTCGCTTGATCACGTCTTTGCCGGGAAACAGGATGTCCGATTTTTCGGTAATCACGCATACCGGCGCATTCAGTTTCCGAAGGCTTTTCCGGTTGAAACATTTGACCGCTTTCCTCTCTGCTTTTGCATGGAGAAAAAGCATCCGGACAGTGTTCGTCACCTCCTCCTGCGGAAAGGGCAATACCGGCTGCAACGCTTTTTTCACCGCTCCCTCCGTCAAGACGTTATGCTGCTGCACCTGTCGCAGGAGCCGGGTTATTTCGGCGGTCGAAACGTTCGTAAAGCCGGAAGGCATGACCAGCAACAGCCGTTCGATACGCAACACGGACGTTTCGCAAAGCTGCAACGCGATCCCGGCGCCGAACGAATAGCCCAGCACCGCTGCCGCCGGCAATTCCAGCCCGTCCATCACCTGACACGCCCACTCGCCGTATTCCTCGTTGGAGAAGGACAGGCGTTTCTCACTACTGAATCCAACCTGTCCGACCGGATCGGGCACAATCAGCCACATCCGGTTCAAATCCAGACCCCGCACCAAAGGACGGACAGCCAACGGATTCAAAGCATATTCCCCGTAAAAAACCAGCACGGGCTTCCCCGACGGATGACCGTACAGCATGACGTGCGTATCGCCAAAACTCGTTTTCACCATGCGCTCCGCCACCGGCACATCATCCAGTGCTATCAGCAGTTTTCGATAGAGATTGTGGAGGATATGACGTCCTTCTTTGGAGTGATAGACCTCCGATTCATATTTTTGTTCCACGGTTACACCCGAATACGTTATTTCTTCCGGAAAAGTCGCCACACACCCCAGACCGCTCCCCGCACAACGACAGATAGCGCATACAGGCCGGCGCCGATGCAAATAACCCAGAGGAGTTGCGTCCATAATTCACTCCAGGACGTACGATAAATCAGGATGGCAAACACATTCATCAGCAAGGCAACGATGAGGGCGCCGCATAACCAACGAATTTCTCGTTTCTGCCGTTCGACAGTGATCAGGATATCTTTCATCTCATGCAAAATTTAAATAGGGTATTTTATATTCGTCCGGAAACGTAATGATGCGCTTTTCGTCCATAGCCTGCAATCCCAGCAATGCCAGGACGGACGAATAATAGGCTTCTTCCACCAGATTCGGCGCCGGCCGGCCGGTGACAGCCGCCTCGCAGAATGCCGCCAGCAGTTCTACCGATCCGTCGCTCGCAAATCCGACAGTCGAGGCGCCGTCGTGCGAACTCACCTTGTCCATCACCAAATAGCCCGTATTCTTCGTGGCCGTTTCCGGCACCCAACTCGGGCCGGCAAACGAAACCCTGTCGAAAATCTGATGCTCTATCTGATTGACTAATTGCATGATGCCGGATGCGGGTTTTACTTCTTCGAAATAATACTTCCCTTTTTCAAATTCCATCGTCCCCTTGTGGCAAAGCAATTCTTCCTCCAGTCCGTAAAACTTGTTCGAGATGACAGATTCGTAAGTCATCTTGACGCCGTTGGCATAACGGTATATCAGGCTGACACTGTCGTATACTTCGCGGTCGTCTTTCCAGTATACGAGGTCGCCGAATCCGGAGACCGTTTCGGGAATCATTTTCATCGCCCAGTTCCCTACCTGCAACTGGTGAGTGGCCAGTTCCGTCATCAACCCTCCGGAAAATTCCCTGTACAGCCGCCAGTTGATTTTCCGTTCCAGGTCGGGGGAAGATACCGGTCGCCGCCAGTCGTTGTTGCGGAACCAATACGTGCGGATGCCGGTGATTTCACCCAGTTGACCCGAATGTACCATCTCCATCGCCCGAATGTATTTGGGATCATAGAGGCGTTGCTGGCCGATGAACAAAACTTTGCCGCTGCGTTTGAAGGCTCGATACATGGCGATGCATTCGGCCGGCGACAGCGCCATGGATTTTTCACAAAAAACGTGCTTCCCTGCTTCCAGCGCGTCGATCGTAATCACCGGATGCGCATTCAGAGGCGTGGCGACGAGCACAGCCCGGATATCCTTGCGTTCCAGCACCTGCCGGTAGTCCGCGTACGTTTTCGCCGCCGGACACATGCCGGCCGCCTCCTTCAGATGAGGCGCATGGTTATCGCACAAAGCCGTCACTTCCACGTTCGGCATGTCGCGCAGATTCTGCAAGTGGTACTGTCCGCGCGAACCGGTACCGATGATTCCCAGCGTCACTTTTTCCCGTGCAATTTCCTTTCGCTCATCTGCACTGCACGACTGGAGCCAGGGAAAAGCGCCAAGCAACATGCCTCCGCCTCCGATGGCGCCCACGTTCTTGAAAAAAGCCCTTCGATTGACGGGGGACTGTTCCAACATGTCATTCATATATCTTATATTCTATTATTTTGAATCGATTCACTATATTTTCTACTTGATCGGGTGTTGCCACCATCAGCGCTGTAGTCAGCGCTTCCGCGTCGACCGGGTCATCCGCAACGACGGCCACTGTTTTACGGCCTGTCACGTAAGCGCCCGTTTCCGGATTTACGATGTGCGCCGGCTGCGCGGGCTTGTTGCCGGAAACCGACAGCGAGCTGTCACGCAGGTGCATGACGTCCATGGATACCCCCGTGAAAGGATGATTGATTCCCACCGGCCAGTAATCTCCGTGCGGATGCGTCCCTGTAGCCAGGATCGAACTGTCGCCGAAATTAATCAGTGCACGCATCACCGCTTCCGCATCCAGCAACCGGCGTATTTGTCGCAACGCATACCCCTTACCGTAACCGCCCAGATCAAAACCGGCGCGGCCTTTGAGAAAAACCGTCCGGTTCGTGTCATCAAATTCCACTTCCCCAAACCGTCCGCGCGTAATATCAAAACAGCCGTCCGTCCATTCAAAATAGCGTCGGCAATCCTGCATCACCATCCACAGTTCCTCCTCCATCCCCACCGGATAAATGACCGCGTCCCGATTTACCTGATAAAGCGCACTTTCAGCGTCAAAACGGCTCAGTAACCGTTCCACACGTCGAATTTCGGTTTCCATCCTGCGGCACAGGGTTTCCAGCGCTGCGGGATCTTCTCCGAACAGCAACGCATCCAGCCGCGTCCCCATCAATAGCGGAACGGAAGCATGGAAAAGTTGCGATGAAGGATAGTAATTTGTATACATGCAATAGTTGGATATTCTTTTCGCCGCGCGTACCCGCACGCTAACGGCGCTACCGGATATCCGGGTGCAAATCTAACAAAAAAACAGGAAGCCGTCTTGATTTTCTTCAAAAAATCAGCCAACAATCGATAGCTAATGATGGATGGTTAATGATTGCTCATGTTACGCAAATCAGGTTCGACAACCTCATTTGCGCAAGTGTCGAAAAAGGGTCTGTCCGAATGGCGAAAAATGTGCGCACGAACATGCGGGGAATGTGTGCACACATCCACTGTCCGGACAGGTATTTTTTCGTTGAAGTTACCTGTTTTGTCTACCTGTCTTCATTCCCGACTTCGACTGTCATCTCCGGTGCAGTTGCCGCGTTCCAGGATTTCACGGATACGCTCTTCACTCAGGCCGGAGAATAGACGAATCTGTTCTATGGAAAAATTGTTTTGGGCGGCGGCTATGACGGCTTGTGCCATGCCTTGTGCCATGCCTTGTGCCATGCCTTGTACTATGCCTTCCGTCCTGCCTTTCGCTATGCCTTGTGCCATGCCTTCCGCTATGCCTTCCGCTTTACCTTCCGCCAATCCTTGTGTCATGCCTTCCGCTCTGCCTTCCGTCCGGGCACTGTCGAACAAGCCCATTTCTTTCCGGACTTGATCCCAGTAGTCCTCATAGACTCCCAGTTCCTCCGGGGAAAAGGCGCCTTCCTCGCACAGCGTCAGCGCCTCGCGTATTTCTTCACTGGCCAGCAGATCGGAAGACACTTCCCGCGTACTGTCTTCCACTTCCCTCAGAAAACGCAGCCACAACACGGCCATCCGGCGATCCGCCAACT
>JAITAY010000045.1 GCA_031283915.1 Tannerella sp. | reverse complement strand
CGCCTTCTTGCCCGTCAGTTCAAACTCAATGTCATCAAGTTAAGCGCTAAAAGGCGGTAGTAGAGCATCCCGTCAGGGATGCATCGCTCGGTAGATAAACCGGTATAACCCTATATTGCATCCTGTTAAGGATGCATCCCTAACGGGATGCGGATAGAGCCGTCGCAAAAATGCTACCGAGCGATGCATCCCTGACGGGATGCCGGAAACAAAATCTCAACTTTATGACATTGAATTAAAACGGACGGAGAAAAAGGAAGAGAAAAAGGAGGATAAAAAGGCGGGTAAAAAGGCGCGTGGGCGGATACCCTTTTCTATGCTAACGGGCAATGCACAGAAACGATACCGCGCGCAGTATACACAAAAATACGAAGGCCGACGGCGGAAAAAATCTCCGTGTTCTCCGCGTTTCAATGATTCAATTATTGGTGAACAAACCTGATAAAAACAGCTCCTCAAAAAAATTCAGCCGTTTTATTGCTGTTTTTCCGGAGCCAGTTTGATAACTGGAATGACTGGTTGTATAAAACAGAAAAGTCCCGGGATTCACCCGGAACTTTTTCATTTTCTTTTGCCTGCTTTCCGTTTTTTATCGGTTTTTTCCGACGACTGGCCAATGATCTTCCTGCACGCTTCCAGTGTCAACTCGGTCGGTTCTGTGTTTTTCGGAATACGGTAGTTCGCTCCCTGATAAGCAATATATGCACCAAAACGACCATTCAAGATCTCCAGGTCGGGGTCTTCTTCAAACCGTTTGATCGTGCGTTCTGCTTCTTTAGCCCGTTTTTCCATGATCAGTTGAATTGCTTCTTCTTCGCTGATGGTATACGGATTCAATGTTTTGGGGATGGAAATAAATTTTTCCCGGAGACGGATAAACGGGCCGAAGCGTCCGAGACCGACAATGATTTTGTCCCCCTCAAATTCACCTGCTGTACGGGGAAGATCAAACAGTTTCAGCGTTTCTTCCAGCGTAATGGTTTCAATGGACTGACCTTTCATCAGCGACGCGAAACGCGGCTTGGGCGCATTTTTGTCGTCCGGGTTACCCTGTCCGATCTGGGCGATCGGGCCATAGCGTCCGATCTTGACGAAGACGGGGTCACCGCTTTTGGGATCAATACCGATTTGGCGTTCCCCAACCTTGTGTACTGTCTTTAGGGCAGAGGTCGCTTTTACTATCGGATGGAAAAACTTGTAGAACTTGTCCAATGCACGAGTCCAGACCAATTCGCCTTCGGCAATGGCATCAAATTCCTTTTCGACACTGGCTGTAAAGTTATAATCCATCACATCGGGGAAATATTCCATCAGAAAATCGTTGACAACGGTGCCGATATCGGTAGGCAACAGTTTGTTACGATCTACGCCAACCATTTCCGTCTTTTCCGTGGAGGTGATTTTTCCGTCTTTCAGCGTAAGGATGTCATACGTGCGTTCTTCGCCCGGTTTGTCACCCCGCACAACGTACTCCCGGTTCTGGATGGTTTGGATGGTCGGGGCATACGTGGACGGGCGACCGATGCCCAATTCTTCCAGTCGCCGTACCAAACTGGCTTCCGTGTATCGCGGCGGGCGTTGCGTAAAACGCTCGGTGGCTGTGACCCCGGCCAAGTTCGGCGTTTCATAGAGAGTGACCGGAGGCAGCAGTCCGTTTTCCTGTTCCTTTTCGGCATCGTCGTCGACGCTTTCCATGTATACATGCAGAAATCCGTCAAATTGAATGATTTCGCCCGTGGCAATGAATTTTTCCTTTTTCCCTCCGATACCGATGGAAATGGTCGTCCGTTCCAGTTCGGCATCCGCCATCTGACAGGCAATGGTACGTTTGTAAATCAGATCATACAACCTTTTATCCTGGGCACTTCCGTGGATTTCCGGTTCGTTCATGTCCGTCGGACGAATAGCTTCGTGTGCTTCTTGAGCGCCCTTGCTTTTTGTTTGATATTTCCGAAACTGATAATATTTTTCGCCATATGTTTTCGTGATGGTTTCCCGGGATGTCCCAAGTGCCAGATCGCTCAGGTTGACCGAGTCGGTGCGCATGTAGGTAATGTGTCCCGATTCATAAAGCCGTTGAGCGATGATCATGGTTTGCGACACGGAAAAGCCCAGTTTGCGGGCGGCTTCCTGTTGCAGGGTAGAAGTGGTGAACGGCGGCGCCGGCGATTTCTTGAACGGTTTGGTGGAAATGTCGTCAACAACAAACTCCGCCGACTGGCAGAATTGTAGAAATGTCCGGGCTTCATCCTTGTTTTTCAGTCGTCTGTTCAGATCCGTTTTCAGCAGTGTTTTGCCGTCGGACAAGAGAAAATAAGCTGTCACGCGGAAGGCAGCCTCCGAAACGAACTGCTGTATTTCCCGTTCGCGTTCCACCAGCAGACGAACGGCTACGGACTGCACGCGGCCAGCTGACAAAGCCGGCTTGACTTTCCGCCAGAGAATCGGCGAAACTTCAAAACCGACGATCCTGTCCAGTACCCGTCGCGCCTGTTGTGCATTTACCAGGTTGATGTCGATGCTGCGGGGATGCGTCAGGGCATGCAGGATGGCATTCTTTGTAATTTCGTGGAAGACGATCCGCTGCGTCTTTTCCGGCTGAAGACCCAAAGTCTCCGACAGATGCCAGGCGATGGCCTCTCCTTCGCGGTCTTCATCAGACGCAAGCAGTACCTCCTCCGCATTTGCCGACGCTTTCTTCAGTTCGGAAACCAATTTCCGCTTGTCTGCCGGAATAACGTATTGGGGAGCATAATCATGTTCAACGTCAACACTGAATTCCTTTGCCTTCAAATCACGGATATGTCCGTAACTCGATAATACCCTGTAATCTTTCCCAAGAAATTTTTCTATTGTTTTGGCTTTGGCCGGGGACTCTACAATGACTAATCTTGTTTGCATACTATCGTTGCTTGTATTTAAATCGGGGGCAAAGATACAAAAAAACTGCATTCTCGCTTAAAGTTCTTGCAATTGGATCAGGCAGATAAAAAAGGAAGGTGGCAGATGCGAAAACGGGATCAGTATGGGATTGGAAAACTTTTTTCATTTCAAATCACGATGCGACTGCTCAAATAAACGCCTTAATTCGGCGATTTCCCTGTCCTTTTCTTCAAGGATTTTATCCTTTTCTATGCTAACGGGCAATGCACAAAACTATACCACGCGCAGTATAAATCCGAGACTAATTACGTTTCGCTGTACGTGATCCGGTCTGTCAGCAACACGCTTGCATAAGCGGCAATGCCTTCGCCTCGACCGGTAAAACCCAGCTTTTCGGAAGTGGTCGCCTTGATGGAAAGGTCATCCGGGTCAACCTGCATCACTTCGGCCAGCGTTTGTTGCATGGCCGGGATGTAGGGCTGGAGTTTGGGCTGTTCGGCAACGACCGTTGCATCGACGTTTCCCAGTTCGTATCCCGACATGCGGAGCATCTCCATGGTCTTGCCCAGGAGGATTTTGCTGTCGATGTCCCTGTATTCGGCAGAAGTGTCCGGAAAATGTAACCCGATGTCGCCCAGATTGGCAGCGCCCAGCAAGGCGTCGCAGATGGCATGGATCAGCACGTCGGCGTCGCTGTGTCCCGCCAGACCGCGCGGGTGCTTGATCTTCACCCCGCCCAGCCACAGGGTACGCCCTGCGGCAAAGGCGTGCACGTCGTATCCGAAGCCCGTTCGTATTCTCATTCAAACAGGTTTTTAAGTCCGTCCATGTCGAACGAGAGCGAAACGCGAAGCGTCTGATCCAACGGATTGTTCTGGACGGTACTGATCAGATAGGCCGCGTCCAGTTGAAACACGTTCATCTTGAAACCGGCGCCTGCGGAAAAATACTGCCGGTTTCCTTTCATCGGATTCTCGTAGTAATACCCGCCACGCACAAAAAATCGGTTGTCGTAGCTGTATTCCAATCCCAGCGACAGGTTGATTTCCTTTAATTCCTCATTGAAACCGCCCGGCGCGTCCGAGAAGGATTTCCAGGCCGCATTGAATATACCCATTGAGTAGTAGGTATTCTGCCGTTTTTCAAAATCATCTTCCGATTCGCTTTCTCGCCGGACGGGGAGTGTCGGAACGAGATACTTGTTCAAATCCAGATAGATCCCGATTTGATTGTATTCGTCGAAGGGATAGAGCAATCCTGTCCCGATTCTCAGGCAGGCCGGCAAATATTGCTGAGTTGCTCCGCCGTCGAACGATATTTTGGTACCGAGGTTGGAGAGGTTGAAACCGGCGCTCCACAGCCCTTCTCCTTCACCGATATAGACGTATTTCTCCGTATAGCCGGATATGTCGGCTGCATATCCGTTGTCCGGCTGCAGTTCGTTTTCGGCCTCGGCGCCCATGTCGGAACGGACGAAGCGCAACGTAACAGCCAGCGAGGAGGATTCCGACAGTTTCATGCTGTAGCTTGCATCAAGCGCCATTTCATACGGATTCAGGCTGAGGTATTCTTTTCCGCCGTAATCGGTTAGCGGGACGTAGCCCAGTGTGAAGTAGCGCAACGAGGCGCTCAGGGCCGACAAATCGTTCGAGCCGAGTTTGTAATATCCGGCGGCATACGTCATGGCCACGTCGGTTACCAGTTTCCGCAGCCAGGGTGTATACGAAAGCGATATGCCTGCCTTACTGGTCGTAAAGGCATACTTGGAGGGATTCCAGTATTGGGAATTGATATCCGGCAACGTCGCCACGCCGTTGTCACCCATCGACCCGCCCCGCGCATCCGGTGCGATGGACAGGGACAGGATGGCCGTATGTACCGGATTGAACTGATCCTTCTGGGCATAAACGGATACGGAGAGAACCGGGAAAATAAACAGCCAGAGGCTGTTTCTCAATCTTTTTTTCATATAATATAACTTGTCCTTCAAAATCACGTATTGTATAAACTCGTTTCTAACAGGTTTATTGCATGAGGCCTGTTTTTTCGGAAGACGGCTGAGGCAGCACAGCGGAAATTATACTGCGCACGGTATAGTTTTGTGCAAAAACAGGTAGTTAGTAGCCAGTAGTTAGTAGCTGGTAGAATAGTAGTCGGTAGTTCTGTGATACGACGAAGCTGTCCGCTCAAATCCTCACGTTTACGCCTTTCCCTCCAACTGCCGCTTGCCTGCCAACCGCCCTCTACTTACTCCTGTGTAACAACATTGCAAAAGCCTTATATAACTTGAGTTTTGGCTAAGCCAACCTTATTTCCACCTTATTTAAAGAACAAAACAACCTTAGTAGCGCAGGGGTGGGAAGGAGGTAGACAGCCAACCTTATTCCCGTATTCCTGTAAGGCGTCAGACGCGACAGCACCATAAGGTAATAAGGTTTCGTAAGGGTATGTATTTCCAACCTGGCGGCTACTAAGGTTGTTTTGTTCTTTAAATAAGGTAGAAATAAGGTTTTTATCCGTTATCAAATACCTTCTCCGGATGTGCTTATCTAAAACGCAGGTTTATATACAATCCATTCTGTTTTCGTGTCTTGAAGGGCTTTCTGATTCCGTTATTTGGGACGGGCTGTATGCTTTTATTGGGGGACTACTTAGGTGCCGTCCGGGTCACGGTAATACATCTCCATAATATGAACAGCGCGTTTGTCTTCCGGAGGCAGTTGCATGTAATTCCCGTACAGGCGGCTTAAATAGGCGTCCGGATGCGTCACCCCCCATAAACGGATCTGCTCGAAGGGATATTCCTTCGGCGTTCCGAAATAATGCTTTGGCATCATTTCCCGCAGTCGCCAGACGCCGTAGAAATTGATGTAAAATGCCGAATCGTGGACGGAGTATTTGCAAATGCACCGTTCGATGTACTTCAACAGTTGATCTATACGAACGGGGCAAAAGCGGCGGAGCAATTTCGCAATCCATTTTTTTATTCCCTTGCGGATTTGATCCGGATCAAAGTACAGGTAATCCTTGATCTGCAAAAGAAACAGGACGCAGGATACCAAGAGACGTGTGCCCGGACGGGTTTTCCGGCCGTCGTCCAGGGGAAAAATATCAATGTTGATTCCCAGTCCGCTGGTTTTGTCGTGCGAAGAATCAACAATCAGCGTGCGTGTGTTGTCCATTTTCATAAAGTTCGAGAAAACCAAATTTCCCTTCCCAAATGTCAATATTCTCATGTGAGCGGGCAGTTCTTCGGACAGGATGTCTGCCAGCCGGGAAAAATCGGCACGCGGCACGCCGAAATCCATATCGTCGTCCCAGGGGATAAATCCCTGGTGGCGGACAGCGCCAAGCATGGTTCCGCCAAGCATGTAATAGGGAATCCGGTGTTTCCTGCATATCCGGTCAAATGCTTGGGCCATCTCAAGCAGAATCCGGTGACATTCGTGTATATCAACGGGTCTCATATTTATTAATACATTCATGTTTTTGCGCCCGAAAAAGTGTAAGCAGTCGTTTGGCAAGATACGTATTGGACAGTTTCCCGCCGTAATTTCTGCAATTTCGGGAATAGAGGGCGTTGTTTTCTACCATGTCGAGCAAATCGTCTTCATTCCAGTGATCTTTTACGATACCCAGGATATTTTTTTGAATATACCAGACATTTCCCGGCAACGAATTGGTGAGAATGGCTGTGCCGTTCGTAACAGCTTCAGGAATGGAGACCGTATTCAGGTCCAGTTCGGTGTCGATCAGCAGGGCTTTGGACTGTGCCGTCAGCGGAAAAAGCCGCTCATGCGCAAGCCACCCGCAAAACACGATGCTTTCATTTGCTTTCAGCTCCGTTACAAGGCTTTTGAGCATGGCCGCCAGCTCTCCGTCTCCGACAATCATTAGTTTGTAATGGGCGCAAGAGGGATATTTCCGGATGAACCGGACGAAATGATGGATCATCCGGTCGATTCGTTTGGTCTGAATGAATCGGGACACGATCACAAACTGATCTTCTTTTTTTTCAGACACACAGTTATTCTCCTTTATCCCGTGTTCAATGGGTTCCGGTGAAACGTTCCCCGCATATTTCCGAATAAACAGGTATGCTTTTTCGGAACAGGGAATCACAAATGCCCGGCGGTAGCATAGACGTACCACTACATTGTACCAGAACAGTGAAGGAATCTTGAAGAATTTTCGATTGTGAAGAAACAGTTCCTGCCGTATCACTAATTTGGAGGGCAGGATGAACGAGGCAAACAGCGTGGGGAAGGCGAATGATTCGCTGGACAGGACGACGTCGTACTCGTCTTTCCTTTTACGCAAAAAAGTCCACAAACCGCTGTTTAAAGGCAACAGATTGACTTGAAAGACCGGTTTCAGGACGGACTTGAAAAAAATCACTTCAAAGTCATACGTTTCCGTTTCCGTCGGTTGATAGTCTTCGGAGGCGACCAGCGTGACCTCATAACCTGCATTGACAAAACCCAGTGCAAAGTTATATATCATACAGTCTTTTATGCTTTTCGCCTTTTTGAAGGAGGCGCTTTTTTCAACCGAATAGAGAATGGCGTTCAGTATTAATATTTTGTTCATAATGATGGGATGCTATACGTGAAGCATGTTTTTGTATACGTTGAAGGTTTGGGCAGCGATGTGCTCCCAGTTGTAACTGTCGGGAAGCTGATAATGGATTCGTTCCGGTGTCCGGTTGTCCATCACTTGCCGGAGCCGGCCGGCCAGTTCTTTTTCGTCACCCGTTGCGAAATAGGCATCTGCCGGCAGGTTCACGGCTTTGTTGGCCGGGATGTCGCTGGCCAGGATCGCAAGCCCGTAGCTCATGGCCTCCAGTAAAACCAGCGGCATGCCTTCGTTGTAGGAAGGCAGCACGAACAGCGCGGCATGTGTGTAGAGTTGCGCCAGCAGGTCTCCGAATACGTAACCGGTGAAAATGATGTTGCGGCAACACGATGCGCTCTTTTGCAGCGTCGCGAAATAGGTCGATTCGCCTTCCACCCCGCCGGCAATGACTAACTGATACGTTTCGGGTGCGGCTTCCCTGAAAGCGTTGATCAGGCAGTCAAAGCCTTTTTCGGGCGTGATGCGTCCGACGGCCAGGACGTATCTGTTTTTTTGGATGCCCTGCGCTTCCAGGCAGTTTGTTGCGGCAGCAAATTCCGGCGTCCGGATGCCGTTGGGAATGTAACGGGATTTGGCCTGTATGCGCGGACTGAATTTTTTCCGTTGTGCGTCGTTGATGAAAATAATGGCATCGGAGGTCGTCAATGCGATTTTCTCGCTCAGTTTTAATATTTTTCTGGCGAAGAAGCGCCATTTTGTGTGTTCGTAATTTGCGCTGTGATAGGTCAGGAGCACTTTGATTCCCGCCAGCTTCAGCAAAGGAGAAAACAGCGCCGGCCCGATGTTGTGAATGTGTACGATGTCCGGTCGCCGAAACAGGGCGTATACCGTGCACAGCAGGGAATGATAGGCCGTTTCCCATCCTTTGATCCGCGTGGAGGGCAGGTCGACAAACCGGACGTGGCCGTCATTTTCGCCGGAAGGCCGGACGTAAGGCTTTCGCCGGAAAACAGTGATTCGGCACGCATCGCCCATCAGCGGATACAGACATTCGCAGTGTTTTTCCACGCCTCCCTGAATAAGCGGGAAACCCCTGGTGCCAAATACGTATACGCTTATCATCTGTTACCAGCAAATATTTTTTCCGCGGGCAATGCGTATTTTGTTGCGGAGGATCCACCGGACAGGCACCCACGGCCGGCGCAGCATGTCGTGCCGTTCGGTGACGACAAAGGCGCAGTTCCGGTCGCAGACTTTCACCCGTTCGGCAATGTCCCGGGCTTTCTCCGAGTTCATGATGTTTTCAAAGGAATCTTCCTTGATGTTTCCGATGATCCAGGCTTTTTCGGAACCGTTACACGGGCTGACGTTCCCCCAGGGATCAATAAAGAAAAAGTCTTTCAGTGCGCCGCATGGCGGACGGTATCCCTGTTCGTCGCCCCGCAGCCGGCGGTGGATGCTTCGGTTGAAGTAGGCGCGGCCGTAGTCTTTGAGCTTGTTTTTCAATCCCCGCCTTTTCGAAGTCAGCAACGCTTTTACAAATTTTTCGTGCTGTTCCAAAGCCTCCTTGCTCACCACTTCATTATCGTTCTTGTGGAAATACCACGAATTGTGTACGACGGAATTTCCGAGTTCCACATCCAGCGCCACGCACAGGTCATACAGACTGAGCAGGTCTTTATAGTTGTCGGGAGAGATGACGACCGAGAAACCGATGTTTTTACATTTCGTTTTCTTCAGTTCCAGCATCGTTCTGAGCGCATGATCAAACCCGTTTTTTGTACCCCGCTTACTGTCATTCAGGGCGGGCAATCCTTCCAGGCTGACCCGTATCAGTATATGGGGATATTTGTTCGCCAGAGCAACAATCTTTTCCGTGTGGTATCCGTTCGTACTCAACTCCAGCAACGAGGCTTTGGGATACAGGATACGGAAGATGTCGTCAATATCTTTCCGCAGGGTCGCTTCTCCTCCGGTGATGTTGATTCGCAGGCCGTCGGGAAGTTTTTCATAGCAGGTATAATCTATTTCCTCTTCCGGCCGGGTTGGATGTTGCCAGATATTGCACATGTTACATTTTGCATTGCAGCGAAACGTAGTAATAAGGCTTCCTTGAACGATATTCTTCATTCTGTATTTCTGTTTTTAATGATGAATCAAATCACTTTCCGGTAACTTGTTTTGATAGATTGCCAGCAGATGTTCATAATGCTTTTCGGCAGAGAACTTTTCCAGCGCCTGCCGTGCAATCGTTTGATACGGGAAGGCGGTCTGCTGCATTTTCAGGATATGCTCCGTCAAATCCTCCGGATTGCCGGGTTCAAACAGCATCCCGTTCAGGCCGTCCTCAATCAGTTCCGGTATTCCTCCGATGTTTGCGCCGAGCACGGGCGTCCCCAGGCAAAGCGCTTCGATCATGCTGAACGGGTTGTTTTCGTACCACACGGACGGCATCACTAAGAATCGCGCCCGCTGGACGATGGGCAACAACTGTTCGGCCGGCAACTGTCCCGTAAATTCAATGTGTTCCTGCGGGTATTGCCTTCTTAACGAATGGAACAGAGGCCCTCCGCCGATGACTTTCAACGGACAGGGTAGCCGTTTCGCGGCTTCCAGCAGGGTGCTTACGCCCTTTTCCGCGGACAGGCGGCCGGTGTAGCAGTAATAATCTCCTTTGCCGGCCGGTGGCGGCGTGTGTCGGTGCATGAAGTTGGGCAGCACCTCGATTTGCTCCGCCCGGAAGCCGGCCGAGACCATTTTTCCCTTCAGGAATGCACTGGGACTGATGAAGCCGTCGGTCAGGCGTTCCAGCTTCTTCCGGTTCCAGTACAGCGCTTCCATCCAGGCCAGCAGACCGGCCGCCCGGCTGCCTTTCATGCAGGCATGTTTGAAGACGCCGGATTTGCGGGAAAAACATGCTTCGCAGGGTTTTCCGCCACGCAGACATGAATAGGCGGGGCATATCAGCTTGTAGTCGTGCATCGTCCAGACTACCCGCACGCCTTTCCGACGCGCGACTTGCGCCACGACGGGCGAAAGGTAGGAATGGATGTTATGGAGATGTACCACGTCGGGGTTGAAATCGTTCAGCAGACGGGTGAAACGGGTTGCTACGTCGCCGGCGCGGAAAATCCGTTCCGCCGCCCGGATGCTGCCGGCAACCGTCGTCCCGGAAAAGATGACTTCCGCCGGAAAATACGTTTCCCACGACGAGGAGATATTGGCGGGATACTGCATGCTGAATATGGCCACTTCATGACCCCGGGCTTTCAGCAACCGTTCCGTGGCCATGACAGCTACGCAGTCGCCTCCCCGTGGATAATAAAATTTGTTTACTAACACCACCCGTATCATAAAGATTTCTTCCGTTTAATCCGTTTGGTAAATGTATTTTTTCTCTATAACGGGAGATTAAACAAAATCTTATTTACCGAAAGAACTATTTTTACGGAAGGCGATTGAATGACTGAATAATTGAATGCATTCCCGCTATCCGATACAAACTGCCGGTAAATTATTTTGGGGACATTGGGGACGTTGGGGACGTTTGGGACATTGGGGACGTTTTGACGGGTTATAGTTATTCTTCTTTCCTGACTTTTCCGTTTTGTAGCCGGTAGTGGTCGCCGCTTTCGGGGCAAAAGGCATGGCCGTGTGCGTCGAACTTCAACCGGTGGCCGTATTCGCTGACCCAGCCGGTCTGGCGGGCCGGATTGCCGACGACAAGCGCGTAGGGTAACACGGCCTTTGTCACCACGGCGCCGGCGCCGACCATGGCGCAGGTTCCGATTCTCCGTCCGCAGAGAATGGTGGCGTTGGCGCCGATCGTAGCGCCTTTTTCAACAAATGTTGGCTGATACTCCAGCCGACGCGAAATGGCGCTGCGTGGATTAATGACGTTCGTAAATACGCAACTGGGACCTAAGAACACTTCATCTCCGCAGATTACGCCCGTATAAATCGATACGTTGTTCTGCACCTTGACCCGGTTTCCCAGTATCACGTCCGGTGAAATGACGACGTTTTGTCCGATGGTACAGTTCTTTCCAATCCGGCTCCCTTTCATGATGTGGGAGAAATGCCAGATGCACGTGCCTTCGCCGATCACGCATCCTTCATCTATCACGGCTGTTTCGTGTGCCTGATATGTTTCCATTGTGTTTCTGTTTTTATTTATAGATTAAAAATATAGCCGGTTTCCGGTTCAAATCGGGTTGGCGACCAGCCCACTCCTTGACCGGACGTGTCCGGATGTATTCTTCTTCGCCGGTGATGCCGGCCGCGATACACAGTTGGGTCGTCGCCCGGCAGGTACGGACGATGTCTTCCAGCAGCCTGCCGTTCCGGTAAGGCGTTTCGATAAAGAGTTGGGTCTGGTTCTCCGAATAAATACGCGCTTCCAGCATCCGGATTCGCTCGGTGCGGGCGGAAGCTTCAATCGGGAGATAGCCGTGAAAAGCAAAGTTTTGTCCGTTGAATCCCGATGCCATCAACGCCAGCAAAAGGGAGGAGGGGCCTACCAGCGGCCTTACGCAGTATCCTTTCCGCTGCGCCAGCGCTACCACATCGGCTCCGGGGTCGGCCACGGCCGGACAGCCGGCTTCGGATATTACGCCGACCGACTCGCCCTTTGCCAGGGGCGTCAGAAAGCTCGAAATCTGTTCGGGAGGAGTATGTTTGTTCAATTCAAAAAACGTCAGTTCGTCGATCACAATCGACGGCGCCGCTTTTTTCAGGAAACGACGCGCCGTCCGTACATTTTCGACGATAAAATGACGAATATGAAGAATGACATCGCGATTGTAGTCCGGTAACACCCTCCGGTGCTCGGTCTCGCCCAGCGTCACGGGAATCAGAAAAAGAGCCGGTTGCATAAAAATTCTTTTCTGCAAAAGTACTACTTTTGTCCCGATAATTACAAAAAGATGGATTTTCCACGGGATTTTACGGAATACATGCGCCGCCGACAGGAGGATTATCCGCTGCTGGAGGAGGCGCTGCGTGCAGAGGCGCCGGTCAGTATCCGGCTCAATCCGGCCAAGAGGGCGTTGCCGCTCCGGCATGAACGGGTGAAATGGTGCTCCACGGGCTATTACTTGCCCGAACGTCCGGCGTTTACGTTTGATCCGCTCTTTCATGCCGGGGTCTATTACGTGCAGGAAGCGGCATCCATGTTTCTGGAACAGGCCGTCGCACAATACGTCACATCGCCCGTCGTCTGTCTGGACTTGTGCGCGGCGCCGGGCGGGAAGTCGACACACCTGCTGAGCCTGCTGCCGCGTGGAAGCCTGCTGGTAAGCAATGAAGTCATCCGCAGCCGGGCAAACGTCCTGGCGGAGAACGTCCTCAAATGGGGCTGGCCGGAGGTGGCCGTCACGAACAGCGATCCGGCAGCGCTGGGACGCCTCACGCACGGGTTTGACGTGCTGGTGGCCGATCTGCCCTGCTCGGGCGAAGGCATGTTCCGCAAAGACCCTGCCAGCCGCAATGCGTGGAGCCTGGCAAATGTAAAGCTGTGTGCAGCCCGCCAGCGGCGTATTCTGCACGACGTTTGGCCGGCACTCAAACCGGGCGGTATCTGCATTTACAGTACATGCACGTTCAATCGCGAAGAAAATGAAGAGAACATCCGCTATTTGGCCGAGCGTCTGCCGGCCGAGGCGCTTCCGGTAAGCATCGAAGAAAGCTGGTACATCACCTGCGGCTTCGACGACCGCTATCCGTCTTACCGTTTCTTCCCGCACCGGACGAAAGGTGAAGGCTTCTTCCTGGCAGTCCTGCGTAAGCCGGAGGAACGGCACCGTCCTTTTTCCGTCCCAACCGGCAACCGGCGACCGGCGCTCCGGCATACGCCCGGCGACGAATGGCTGTCCGACGCCGGTGCGTACCGGTTCACGGCGGAGGCGTCATGCGTTCGTGCGGTTCCGGAGATGCTTGCGGAGCGACTGTTGTCGTTGACCGGACGCCTCCGCGTCGTCACGGCTGGCATTCCGGTGGGGGAATGGAAGGGGAAAGACTTTCTGCCGACGCCGGCGCTGGCCTTGAGCACGGCTTTCCGGCACGACGCCTTCCCGACGGTCGAACTCGCCTGGACAGACGCTGTCCGTTACCTGCAAAAGGAGGCTCCGGGGCTGCCGCCGGACACGCCGAAAGGATATGTGACCGTGACTTTCCGGGGTACGCCGCTGGGGTTTGTCAAACACCTCGGCCACCGTGCCAACAACCTTTATCCGCATGAATGGCGCATCCGCAGCAGACATCTGCCGGAAACGGAGGTGACGCTTCCAGGTGCAGGGCAGGGTTGATAGAGTCTCCGCCGGTTAAAACCGATGGCAATAATAAGCATTGGGCTAAAGCCCGTCGAGCTACGAGCTATAACCGGATGGCCGATTTCATCATTTAGGCAGTATAAAGAAATAACCGATACATTTATGGAGATATATTGTAATTCCATTTACCTCTAAAATCATCTCTTTTAAGATTGATAGCTTCCATTTCTTCATTTGTTACATTGATAC
>JAITAY010000029.1 GCA_031283915.1 Tannerella sp. | reverse complement strand
GCGATTCGCATACACTTGCGGATCGCCTTTTGGTTACAGCATGATGGCCTGTCGGGTTACAGCGTTAAGAGCGCCATTTATCCCGTGAGAGTTGCTTTTACCGGCAAGCCGGTCGCCGGGCTGATTTGGAGTGTGGTTGCTCCGATCCGTCGCCCTCTGCTGACCACTAATTATAAACAAAGGGTATGGAACCGTTCGCCGGACAGCTTACCACGTTGTCCAGTACATATGCATCTTCGCCGGATGGTTTCAGCGTATAGCCTACGATGCGGCAGTTGGCCAGGTTCACCTTGCGCTGGGCGTCGATGTATTCCATTTGGATTGAAGACGTTTGGAGTGAAAACGTTTGGACTGTTTCCTTACCCGGTTCAATCTCACCCAGCATCACGCCGGTTCGCGGATCGGCATCGGGAATCACGTAGGTACCTATATTGTCGTGCACATAGGTTCCGTCCCATTCGCCCGTGGTGGGCATTTTTTGCCCGTGTTTGATCCGGTCTTCGACAATAAATGCATAGAAACGGTACCGGTCGGTGCGGGTCGTCCTGATTTTCACCTTGAAGTCAATCGACGTACCGTTGATTTGCGACTCGATGGCAATGCCCGTTTCGGCCGGCGCAGTGCCCGGGCGTTTCAGCGCATCGGTCAGCCGTCTGGACGTTCCCGTCTCGTAAAGAATCACTTCTTCGCGCAGGTCAACGAGTGAGGACGGAAAATATACATCCGAACTTAATGCGTTGGATGTCCCGGCGATGGCGCCTGCCAGCGTGCTGTAGCAATGTTTCCCGTACAGATGCAGGCAGATAACGTGAACTATCCGGCCGGAAGCCAGTTCCTGCTGCTGCGCTTCTTTGACAGCGTCGGTCATCAGCGGGCAATTCGGACAGAGGGTACCGGAGAACTGCATGATAAGATGTTGCCGGAGATAGGGACGCGCCACATAGGAGGCTTCTACCTGAACGATGTCCGTGGTGTCTTCGTCATAAGTCGCATAAAACCGGTACGCGCCCGGTTGATCGGTGATGAACGTCATTCCTTCGAGCGGTTCATCTGCGTCTTCGCCTTTCCGGAAAATACTTGCCGATGAGGTCACGTCTTCATCATCAGCCGTTACCGAGAAAGTAATCTTGTCCTTTTCGTCGGCCTTGAAGGTCAGCCTGTCGGCCTTGAGCGCAAGTACGACCGGAATTGCTTCGACGCTGATTTCACCGGATTTGTCGCCGTCGTAAGTGGCGTAAAAGGTATATGTTTTCACCGTTTTGGTGGAGAATGTGCCCGATGCGAGGACGGTCTCCGGCTCTCCGGCAAGGATAACCGTCGCTTGGTCTGTTACCTCTTCGTCGTCCGCCCGGACGGTGAAGGTGACGATGTCCTTGTTGTTGGCCTTGATTTCGGAGCGGTCGGCCGTAATCGAAAGCACCACTGCCGTGGCTTCGATGGCGAGTTCGTTCGATTTGTGTCCGTCGTATGTCGCGTAAAACGTATACGCTTTCGCTGTTTTGGTGGAGAACGTGACTGATTCGAGGACGGTTTCCGGCTCTCCGGCAAGGACAATCGTCGCTTGGTCCGTCACCTCTTCGTCGTCTGCCCGGACGGTGAAAGTGACGACATCCCTGTTGTTGGCTTTGATGGCAGCGCAGTCGGCCGTGATCGAAAGAACGACCTCCGTCGCCTCCACAGTGATTTCATTGGACTGCTGCCCTTCATAAGAAGCATAGAAGGTATAGACGTCCGGGACCCGGGTCGAGAAACTGCCGGCGCTGACCCCCTCCGGCGTACTTTTCCAGTTGATGACAGCTGAAGAGGTGACGTCCTCGCCGTTGGCGGTCACCGTAAAAACGGCTTTATCCGTGCCATTGGCTTTGATGACGGTTTTGTCGACCGATATTTTAATCTCTAATGGTTCCGAGGTGTTGAAAAGAGAGCACCCCAGCATCATCCGCAGGATGATGCCTATCCCCAAAAGATACAGACTGTTTTTTTGTAGTTGTTTTGGTTTCATATCATTATAAAGTTGCTTCTTTGCTTGTTTCCAAGGGAAAGAAAGCGGATTACGGCTGGCAAAGATAGAGGAAAAAGGTCTTTGGCCGGATATAAAGCCCGGATATTTCACGCTTGCTTAAGATTATATAACAGTACTTTTAGCTTGTGTTATCCACAAATGATGTACCTATGCAACCGAAATACATGCAGTTTCATACAGGAAAATATATTTTACTATGCAAATAAGACCTCTGATTCAAACAGGCATCCGGCTGCTTTTGGCCGGATGTATGACAGGCGGAATGTTTATGTGTCATTCCGCGAACCGCCAGGCGGAGACGACCGATGCGCCGGCGAAAGTGCGGACGTTTACGGCGCCATCTATTCCCGTAAGTATCACAGCCGTTTCCGACCGGGCGGATTATCTGGCTACTCATTATTGGGATCATTTTGATTTTGCGGATACGGCTTATATTCACCTGCCGGAAGTCACCGAACAGGCGTTCGTCGATTACCTGAGTATCCTGCCCTACACTTCCGGTCCGGCGGTGAGGGGACCGTCTATCCGGCAACTGCTTGCCAAAGCCGAGCAGGAGGAAAGCGGACGGATGTACGTTTTTTTTCTGGAGCTGCTTGACAAATACCTCCATGAACCCAATTCTCCCTCTCGCGACGACGAACTGTATATTCCCGTGGCGCAATATCTGATTGCAGACAGGCGTTCCGACGAGGCGGCAAAGATACGCATGAAATCTACGCTGGAGGGTCTGCTGAAAAACCGCCCGGGAACCGTTGCCGCCGACTTTGCCTACGTCTTGCCGGACGGAAGGCAGGGGCGCCTGCACGGGATCAAGGCGGATGGCACGCTGTTGATGTTCTACAATCCGGATTGTCATGCATGTGGAGAAATCATTGCCTCCATCCGGCAGTCGTCTGTGATCCGCAAACTGCATATGGAAGGGACACTGGCTATTCTGCTGTTCTATCCGGATGAGGATATCGAAATCTGGAAAGCGCATTGGGCTGATATTCCCAAAGATTGGATCAATGGATACGACCGGGATACCAAGGTGAAAGACAGCGAAATCTATGACCTGCGGGCCATTCCTTCGCTCTACCTGCTGGGTCGGGACAAGACGGTATTGCTTAAGGATGTGAATTTCGACAGGTTGGAGAACTTCCTGATGGAAAAATTTCAGTAAGCCCTCTGTGGTTATACTGCACGCGGGAAGATTTTGCGCAAAATCTTCCCGCGCGCAATATACCTTACCTGTCAATTGACCTTTTTCATTTTCAGCATCACGCAGCCATGCCGCGGAATGTCAAACGAAGCTACTCCGGCTGTGGTTCCGAGGTCTTGCTGACGCCAGAGATCGCGGATAGGGTATTTGCCTTCATAGCCTAACGCTTTCCAGTCCACGCGAACGGACGTCTGCATCGGACGCCGGTTGAAAATGGCGATGGCCGTATTTCCGTCCGACAATTCCTTTTCCCATATCTCAACCAGGTCTTCGTTGAAAATACTGTGTCCCGGTTTGCCTGATTTGTCCTGATCAATATCGATCACTTCTGCATTGCAAAGGATGTTTCGGGTAAAGTCATCCAGCGTAGCCATCTCACCGCTGAAGATCAGCGGGGCGGACATCATGCACCACAGCGTCATGCAGGTATAATGTTCACTGGGAGAATAGGGCGAAAGCGTCACCTTTTGATTCTTCCAGTCATATATATTCCCGAACAGCAGATAATCGGGGTCATTCCATCCGTCCGGCCCGGAATATTCCCGGATCTGCTCCTGAAAGAACCCTATGCTGAACATGCTGTTTGAAAGATCCTGGGTATTCCAGCCGAGGTCGCCGGTCGTCCGCCAGGAGTTTCCACCCACTTCCTTGCCCCATTTCCAGACGTCGCCCATGCCGTACTGGCACATGTTGAGTACGATGTCTCTCGAGGCTGACCGGATCAGTTCCGAAATCTGCCG
>JAITAY010000385.1 GCA_031283915.1 Tannerella sp. | reverse complement strand
CGGCACACGGTATCATGCTATGAATAAAGAGGTAGATGACAAATGGCAGGAAAGCAGCGTTAGGAGGAAAGAAATAGAAGTGACGGTTTGACAGGACAGCTTCGTCGTATCCCAGAACTACCGGCTACTATTCTACCGGCTACTAACTACCTGTTTTTGCACAAAACTACACCGCACGCAGTATATCACGGGAAAATCTACTTGAATAGCGCCTGTCAGTAGGCATTTTTCTCGCCCTTGAACATGTTGACGACGGTGACGAAGATGATTTTCAGGTCCAGGAAGAACGACCAGTTTTCGATGTACCACACGTCGCGTTTCACGCGCCCTTCCATTTGTTCCAGTGTTCGCGTTTCGCCGCGGTAACCCATGATCTGCGCCCATCCGGTAATTCCCGGTTTTACCAGATGACGCACCATGTACTTGTCCACCAGCTGGGAATACAGCTCTGTATGCTTCAGCATGTGCGGACGCGGGCCTACAACCGACATGTCGCCCATCAGGACATTCAGGAATTGGGGAAACTCATCCAAATTCGTCTGTCGGAGAAAGCTGCCGATGCGCGTCGTCCGCGGGTCGTCCTTGACCGCCTGCACCACATCGGCTTCTTCGTTCACCTTCATTGTCCGGAACTTGTAACACTCAAACACTTCCCCGTAAAGACCATTGCGTTTCTGCTTGAAAAGAATCGGTCCCGGCGAACTCAGCTTGATCAGCAGCCCGGCAACCAGATAGAGCAAGGGATAGCAGGTGAGCAACACCAGCACGGAGAATACGACATCGAAAGCGCGCTTGATCACCCGGTTGTATGCCGACTGCAAGGGTTCGTTGCGGAGGGACAGCAGGGGGATTGATTCCATCATGTCCAGGATCATGCTCTTTTTTACGTCCCGGTAGAAGTCGGGAATGATATAGAAACGGATCATGTTTTTTTCGGCAAAGGCAAGCAATCCCGATATCCGTTCGCTGTTGGCGCCGGGTATCGTACAATAGATTTCATCCACATCGTGTTCAAAAACAAAGGCTTCCATTTCGTCGATTCTTCCCAGGTAGTTCGGCAGGATGTCTCTCAACATTTCATTGTCGTCAAAGAATCCCAGCACACGGAATCCATACGAGAGGTCATTTCGGATGACACGGAAAAGTTCCATCCCGTTTTTCCCGGCTCCGACAATAATGATATTTTTGGAATTGTAACCTTTCCGGCGATATGCCTTGACGGCTACGCGCACCAGCACGCGCCAGACGGAAAAGCAAAGCATCATGGCGATATAGTATACGACAATGAAGGTAGCCAAATCGTTTCCCGCGTTCAGGAAAATCAGGCACGTGGCGAAAAGGAAGGTTTGGAACGTAATCAGGGTCAGCGACCGCTGCACGATCTTGTCGAGGAACACCACGGACAAGTGCAGTTTGACAGGGACGAAATACAGCGAAAAGAAATAACAGAAGTTCAACAGCAGCACAACTTCCCTCAGGCTGCGCGTAATGGCGCCCGTATAGACGCTGTCCATTTTATAATAAATAGAAAAGAAGACGATGTTCAAAATGATCATATCGCCCGTTCCGATAATCCATTGAAGGATGTCCGCATGTTTACTCTTCTGTTCCACTTTTCGTAAAAAAATCTCACAAAAGTATGGAATATTTCAGAGTAAAAAAAATTCAATACCTTTGCGGACAGAAAAATTGAAAGAAAAAGAAGTGGAAGTAATATGTCTTGAGCATGACAGGATAAAGTTGTCGTTTCTCAGTCTGGCCAGCGGAAGCAGTGGAAACTGTTATTATCTGGGCGTTTCCGGGTACGGTATCCTGATTGACGCCGGCATTGGCGTACGCATGATCCGGAAAATCCTGAAAGAAAAAGGATTTGATTTTGAAAAGATTGACGCCATCTTAGTTACGCATGACCATGCTGATCATATCAAGGCGCTCGGATGTCTGGGGGAAAAACATCACATCCCGGTCTATGCAACCGAGAAGGTACATGAAGGAATCGACCGGAGCCGGTATGTGGAAGACACGCTGATTCAGTCGCGCCGGACGATCGAAAAGGAACAGCCTTTCACAATTCGCGATTTCCGGATCGAAGCTTTTGAGGTGCCGCACGACAGCAGCGACAGCGTCGGTTTCCTGATCGAGTACGGCAGCTGTCGCTTTACCATCGCCACGGATGTTGGTTACATCACGGATACGGTGAGCGACTATCTTTGCCGGGCGAACCACATTGTACTGGAAGCCAATTACGACGAAGAAATGTTGTGGACGGGAAACTATCCCGATTTTCTGAAAGAACGTGTCTCCTCCAAAACGGGTCACCTGAGCAACCGCGAAGCCGCCGACTTTCTGGCTACGCACTACCGGCCTCACATGAAAAACATCTGGCTCTGTCACCTGAGCCGTGAAAACAATCATCCCGAACTGGCTTACAAGACGGTCAATCTCCGGATGGAACAGGAAGGGATCCGTGTCGGACGGGATGTCATGCTGACCGTGCTCAAGCGAATGATGCCGTCGGAGGTATCTGTGCTGGAATAAAAAAGGCTCTATAAGGCATCAGGCGGGTAAAAGGCGTTGCGGTTCCTGGGGACATGAGGGACTCCGGGGACAGCTCTAACACACGTGCGACAAATGGAAATGCACCCCGGTAATAATTAGTAGTTTGCAATGTTGTTACACAAGAGAATATGGAGAAGCTGGCTACCGTCCGGCAGATTCATTGCTGCGGTCTGCCAACTTCTTCCGTTCCGTACTTATGCCACGGGTACAGGCTGCACTACAGGGTTTTCACCTTCAGGTTCCGCCAGAGTACCCGGATGCCTCCGCCGTCGTGTATCTGAAGGGCGATGCGTCCCTGTCCGGCGCCGATCCTGTCGTCATTGAGATTCACCATTTCTTCACCGTTCAGCCACGTGGTGACGTTGTTCCCCTGTACCCTGATCCGCATAGAGTTCCATTCGCCTGCTTTCAGGACGGTTTCCTTTTCGTCGGGAATCTGCACCAGCCAGCCACGGCCATAGGATTCGTAGATGCCGCCCGTGTCGTGCCCCTCGGGCGCTACCTCCACCTGCCAGCCATTCACTTTCACGCCTTCTTCGACAAACGAGCGGATAAACACGCCGGAATTGCCGTCGGCTTCCTGTTTAAATTCGACGGTCAGGTCAAAATCATCGAAGTATTCGCGGGTGGCCAGGTAGCCGTATTGCTTATCCGTGCCGCTTTCACAAACCAGCAGACCGTCTTGCACGTACCACCGTTCCGTGCCGTACACATCCCAGCCGGTCAGGTCCCGGCCGTTAAACAGCGAAACCTCCCTGGTTTTGCGCGGCAATTCGCGAATCTTGATGTTGCGGAACGAAGCCGGATAACCGTGATCTTGCAAGCAGATCACGCCCTTTTCGGCCAGGCCGTATTCGGGAGCATGTGCCCATTTGCCGCTGTTCCTGCGGGCGAACCAGTCGTCCGTCCAAGCCTCGAACTCAAGTATCCTGACGCCGTTGAGCCAGTGTTCCACATGTCCGTTGTCGAAGACAATCCTGGAGTTGTTCCATTTGCCGGCGGGATTCACTTTCATCCGGTGTTTGTCGGGCAGATACATGGCGTAATCGACACCTAATTTCTGCCATTCTTCCAGCGCTTCGGGAAAGTTCGGCTCGTCAATCAACTGATATTCCGGGCCGGTCACGTAGGGCACTGCAAACTGCGGACGCTCTACTACGTGGTACAGCATTCCGCTGTTACCGCCTTTGGAGAGTTTCCAGTCCCATGACAGTTCAAAATTCTCATACTGCCTGTCGGTCACGATGTAACCGTCCGCATCGCTACCGCTACCGACGGCCTGTACACAACCGTCCACCACATGCCAGGGCTTTGTCAGGGTCGTCCCGTTATAGTCGCGCCAGCCATCCAGCGTCCGGCCGTCGAACAGGAGTTGCCATCCGGCAGCCATTTCCTCCGGCGCCAGCATGTTTTGTTTTTCCGAACAGGCGCTCAAACAAACAAGCCCTGCCGCCCATACCATCCAATAATTCCATTTACATTTCACAGTCATACCTAATTCAGTTAATTAATTGTTCATTTCAGTTTACGAAAAAAATCATGCCCTTACCATTTAACCGTTTTTTTATCCGTTTATAACACGGTCTTGTTTGAAAAAGACCTCTAAATTTCGTATCTCTGCGGCTGAACCCCGGACAGATACGTGAAAACAGAAAACTTCAGGGTCGAGTACAAAAATACACAATTAATGGCAGTCCCCGGCAAAAGTTTTGCAGGAAAAATGAACCGGTTCTGCAGCATATTCTCTTTCCAAATGGTCGCAGTGTGTTTTTTTCCTGTCGCCATTCTTCGGGAATGGACGCCGTCAGTGCAGGGTGTCTGCACCGTCCGGTGCAGAGCGTTGACACCACCCTGATACCAATAATACACATACGACCATTTGAAATGTACCTATCACGTTCGCTTTTTTCTTTTGCAAACTTTTTCTACCTTTGCCTCCCACATTTTTACAGAGTATGGCTGACGATAAAAAAATCATTTTTTCCATGGTGGGGGTAAGCAAGGTCTTCCCACCTCAAAAACAAGTGTTGAAAAACATCTATCTTTCCTTTTTCTACGGAGCAAAGATCGGCATTATCGGACTGAATGGCTCCGGGAAGTCCACCCTGCTGAAAATCATTGCCGGAATAGAAAAGGAATATGAGGGCGAAGTTGTTTTTTCTCCGGGATACACAGTCGGTTATCTTGAACAGGATCCGCAACTGGAGGCGGGAAAGACGGTCAGGGAAATCGTGCAGGAAGGCGTACAGGAAGAAGTAAACCTTCTGAAAGAATTTGAGAAAGTGAATGAAAAATTCGGTGACCCGGAAGTATTGGAAGATCCGGACAGGATGGATGCCCTGATTAACCGTCAGGCGGAATTGCAAGACCAAATCGATGCCGCTGATGCCTGGAACCTGGACAACCGTCTCGAACGGGCGATGGATGCCCTGCGCTGTCCGCCCGAAGAACAACCCGTAGAGACGCTTTCAGGCGGCGAGCGCCGTCGCGTAGCCCTCTGCCGTCTTCTGCTGCAACAGCCCGATGTGTTGTTGCTTGACGAGCCGACCAACCACCTCGATGCCGAATCCATTGACTGGCTCGAACAACACCTGCAACAATATGCCGGCACCGTCATATGTATCACGCATGACCGCTACTTCCTCGACCATGTAGCCGGTTGGATTCTCGAACTCGACCGTGGCGAAGGCATCCCCTGGAAAGGTAACTATTCTTCGTGGCTCGAACAGAAAACGCAACGTTTGGCGCAGGAAGAAAAGCAGGTCAGCAAACGCCGTAAAACCCTGGAACGCGAGCTGGAGTGGATTCGCATGGCACCCAAAGCGCGTCAGGCCAAAGGGAAAGCCCGACTCCATTCTTACGAGGCCTTGCTGAACGAAGACCAGAAAGAACGTGAGGCGAAGCTGGAAATCTTTATCCCGAACGGTCCCCGTCTGGGAAACAACGTCATCGAAGCCAAACAGGTGGCGAAGGCATTTGGGCAAAAACTTCTGTTCGACAACCTCAGCTTCATGCTTCCGCCGAACGGCATTGTAGGCGTCATCGGTCCCAACGGCGCCGGAAAAACAACGCTTTTCAAGATGGTCATGGGACTCGAAGGCATCGACAAGGGGGTATTTGAAATCGGCGAAACGGTGAAAATCGGATATGCCGACCAGACACACCACGACATCGACCCTGACAAAACCGTCTATCAGGTCATCTCCGGCGGAAGCGAATTTATCCGCGTCGGAGGCAAGGAGATCAACGCCCGCGCCTATCTTTCGCGATTCAACTTTGCTGGCGCCGACCAGGAAAAATGCTGCCGCGTGCTTTCCGGAGGCGAACGCAATCGCCTGCATCTGGCCATCACCCTGAAGGCGGAAGCCAATGTGCTGCTGCTCGACGAACCGACCAACGACATCGACGTCAATACGCTCCGTGCGCTGGAAGAAGGACTGGAACGCTTTGCCGGCTGTGCCGTCGTCATCTCGCACGACCGCTGGTTCCTCGACCGCATCTGCACGCATATCCTTTCCTTCGAGGGCAATTCCGAAGCTGTCTTCTACGAAGGCTCCTATTCCGAATACGAAGAATACAAACGCAAACAATCCGGATATGCAGCGCCAAAACGCATCCGCTACCGGAATTTAAACTGATTTTTAATATATTACAATCATGAAAAAGTTTTCAGGTATTATCATTTTAGCGTGCGCCCTTGCAGGCTGCACACAGACACAAAAGGAAATGTTATTCAACGGGAAAGACCTTTCGAACTGGAATTTCGTCGTTGAAGACAACCGTATCCCGGCCGACCGGGTCTATTCCGTACAGGACGAAACCATTCTGATTCAGGGGTCGCCGTTCGGATACATGTATACAAAAAAGAAGTATGGCAACTGCACTCTCGAAGTCGAGTGGCGCTGGGTAGACGAACCGACGAACAGCGGGATTTTCCTGCTCATCGCCGACCCGACCAACCCGTTCCCCAACGGCATCGAATGTCAGCTTCACGCCGGTGATGCGGGCGACTTCGTGTTGCTGGGAGGATCGGATATGGCCGAATACAGGCAACCCGAAGGACAGGAACGTCCCAAATTCCCCGTTATCAAAAAGCGGAGTGAATCGAGCGAAAAGCCGGCCGGCGAATGGAACAAAGCCCGCATCATCATCCGGGACGGTGAAATCACGGTCTATATCAACGGCGTGCTCCAGAACGTCGGAACCTGTCCCGTGAAGGAAGGCTACATCGGCCTGCAAAGCGAAGGCAAGAAAATCGCTTTCCGGAATGTGACGGTCACACCGTAGAAAAAGGGTTCTATAACGAATAAGGCGACGAGTAGCTGA
>JAITAY010000365.1 GCA_031283915.1 Tannerella sp. | reverse complement strand
TTGCATCAATCAATTCTATTTTCTTGCGCAATTGTTGTACGCCGAAGTATCCGTTGTAGCTGACCGAAGATTTTCCTTCCGCACCTCTTTTCGTAGTAATCATAATTACACCGTTGGCTCCTCTTGATCCGTAAATGGCCGTACCCGAAGCGTCCTTCAATATTTCGATATTTTGAATATCGCCGGGATTCAACTGTGCACTCAGACTCTCAAGCAACATACCGTCTACTACATAGAGAGGAGCATTGCTTGCACCAATCGAGTTGGTTCCTCTGATTTTGATCATGACAGATTCGCCGGGTTGTCCGGAACGCTGATTGGCCTGTACACCGGCTACTTGTCCCTGTAAGGCATGGGCAATATTGGAAACGGAATTCACTTGAGTGATTTTGTCGGAAGATACGGACGAAACCGAACCTGTCAAATCACTTTTTTTGACTGAACCATATCCGATCACTACTACCTCGTCCAATGTCCGCAAATCTTCTAAGAGTTTGACTGTAATTGCCCCCCCCCATGAGGATAACATGCTTATTTCCTGCGTAATATATCCAATAAAAGATACTTGCAGCGTTGCATTTTCCGGTACCGTCAGCGAGAATTTCCCGTCCACATCCGTGACTGTCCCATTGCCGGTGACGCCTTTCTCTATGATGTTTGCACCGATGATCGGCTCACCTTTTTCATCTGTGACTGTTCCGGTAATACGTTTTCCCTGCTGGTTTGCCTCCATGTCCGGACGATGAATGAACCCCACGTTTCCGAGCCGTTTCCCGGCGGGATAAATCAGTATCAGCTTGTTTTCCGTAATCTCATACTTGACGTCTTCATTGCCAAGCAACTCTTCCAGTATCGTCTCCACGGTTTGATTCTTCAGATGGACGGAGATTTTCCTGTCCAGATTGATTTGTTCTTTCTCGTAGATAAATCTAAATTCGGACTGGCTTTCGATCTGGTAAAGTGCCTCCTTGACGGACTGGTTCCGAAGCTTTAAAGTCAGTTTCGTCCGTTGCGAATAGGCCGTAGCCGATACATGCACACACAAAATGATCAACATAAAAGTTGTCAGTTTCATAACAGATAAAATCTTTTTTAATGCCGGGCGCCTGTTTTTTCTCTGTCCCGACCTTGTTTTTCTATTTGTAAAATTCATACATTTGTAATTTGATTATTAGTTACAGTTGTTTTTTAAGAACGTTAAATTAATTGTCAAAATCTCTGCGGGAAATGTTGCAGCATTTCCCGCTTTTTTTCGTTTGCTTTTCATTTTTCCATAGGCGTTTTTATTTAGAAGTGATATTGATATTTTTTCCGCTTACCTGATATTTGATCCTGCTCAACCGGGCTAATGCATTCAGAACGTCCGTGATGCTTTCTTCCTGAAGCACGCCGTTGTAATGAATTGTTTCGCCGATGTTGCCGTGGATCATAATCTGTACGTTGTAATGCCGTTCCAGTTTTTTACAGACTTCCGACAGCGACATCTCGTCCATGTACAGTTTATTGTTCACCCATCCGCAGGCATGTGACAGGAGGCCTTTTTCTTTTTTCAGTTCATCCTTTCCCCGGTCGTAAACCGCCATTTCTCCGGGTTTCAGACGAAGGTTTCCCGCATGGTATGACAGTTCGATATTGCCTTCCAGCAAGGCCGTCCGGATAGAAGAATCGGTTTCGTAGGCACAGAGATTGAACGTAGTTCCCAGCACTTTGACCTGCAAGCCGTTTTGCGTGTTCACCACAAACGGGCAATCGCTTTTGGCGACTTTGAAGAAGCCTTCACCCTGGAAACGGAGTTCACGCACCTTTTTCTTCCGGTCAAAAGCATATTCGAGGCTGGAGCCGGCGTTCAGTTTCACAATGCTGCCGTCCGGCAGCGTCATTTCCGAACGACTGCCGTTTTCGACCGACATGGACAAGGTTACTTGCGTCTCTTTTTCCAGGACACCCGAATACGAAAGCGCCATAAAAAGCGCTACGGCTGCCGCGGCGCCGGAAACGGCGTAACAGAGTTGGGTGAAACGCTTCCGGATCCGTTCTCTCCGCTGATTGATGCGGTTGATCTTTTCCCACGCAAGCGCCCGGTCGAAGGTTGCCGTTGCCGTAAAGAAACGCGATTCTTCCCAGATTTTTTTGTATTTCATAAAATCCGCTCTGTTTGATGCATCGGACGCCAGCCATTCCGCCAGCACCGGGTCATCCGGATGGCCGCTTCCGCCGTCAAGCAGACAGTCAACGATATGCAGACCAATATAGGTGTCTTTGTTCATTCTGATAGCTCATTTTACTTAAAAGACACTTCCCGATAGAAAAAGTCCCGACCGAAAGAAGATTTTTTTATGCCGGGCGATACCTTTTATTTATATGCCTTTGTGTTCGAGGCACAGTTTAAGTTTTTGGAGGGACATCCAGATTTGATTCTTCACGGTTTTCAGCGAAATACTCAACCTTTCGGCTATTTCTTTCTGCTTAAGTCCTTTCATCCTGTCCAAAAGCAATATCTCTCTGCTGCGGGCGGGCAGGCGGTTCATGCAGTCATACAGAGCCGTTCGGAATTCATATGCTTCCATGGGGTGTTCCTCTTCATCGTACGGCGTTGTTTCCAGCCTTTCCAGCAGCATTTTATAACTGGTTTCCTTGCGGATATGATTCAGTGTCCTGTTCTTGGCCATTTTGTACAAATAACCCGATACACTGCCAGTGATTTCAATGTTTTTCCGGTGATGCCACAAATGCAGGAAAAGTTCCTGTACAATATCCTCTGCGTCGGGGCGGCTGGCAGTGACACCGTAAACAAATTGACACAACGGCTGATAATAGCGTACAAACAGGTTGTTGTAGCTGATATAACTGTCTTTTTTGATACCTTCCATCCACAAGGCGTCGGTTTCGGCTGTATTTTCCATCAAGAATCTGTTAAACGGGATACATTATTCGGGAACAAAAATAGTATATTTCTTTGACTGTAACTACTCAGGTAGGCTCTCAAAAAATAGATACCTCTACGGTATCTCGTTATGCCGGTCAGTATAAGAGTGAAGGAATCTCCGGGTATTTGGGCAATAACTGCAAAGGATATTGGGGTCTGTTATCAAGCCAACAGCTAAGTTTCTTTTTGAGTATAAAAGTAACTGCATGAAGTTCCATTGCAACTGAGGAAAAATCCATCGCACGCAATACAAAAAACACATGCGACCGTTTGAAATGCACCCGCCTGTGACCATATTTTCCTTCATGCATTTCAAGTGTCATAGCCCTGAATATCCGGTACGACATAAATGTAGCATCCGGCTATATCTTCCTACATTTTTGAAAGAGGATATGCCTTTTTCCCTGTCCGGTCCGTATGGTTTTCATGCATCTTTAACAGGATATATAACTGGCGATTGCATGACGGTTTACATCCATGTGAGTGTTCTCCTTTCCGGTTTGGCATGTCTTTTGAATCAGGACGGAAAAAAGTAAAAGTATTTGCCATGTCTATTTTTTTACAGGAACGAGAGGGACAAATCCTCACCAAGGGGAAGGATACGTTTGACCTGGTGGGCGGAAAACCAAGTGTAGCCGGTTCCGTCAGCCAGCGGGCATGTGTATTCTGCGGGTCGCGGGTCGTGCTGTATCCGGTTGCTGATGCGTTGCACCTGGTGCATGGCCCGATCGGCTGCGCTTCGTACACATGGGACATCCGCGGTGCATTGTCGTCGGGGCCGGAACTGCATCGCAACAGCTTCTCCACCGACCTGCGGGAACGGCATATCGTGTTCGGCGGTGAAGAACGGCTATATCAGACGCTCGACGGATTGATTGACAGATACCATCCTGAAGCGGCGTTCGTCTATTCGACCTGTATTGTGGGCGTGATTGGCGACGATGTGGAATCGGTGTGCCGACAGATGGAAAAAAAGAAAGGCATACCCGTCATTCCCGTGATGGGGGAAGGTTTTCGTGGGACGAAAAAGGATGGCTACAAAATTGCGTGTGACGCCATGACAAGGCTGATCGGCACGGATGACAGCAAGGAAATTTCACCCGTCAGCATCAATATTTTGGGCGATTTCAACCTGGCCGGCGAACTCTGGATGTTAACCGGATACTACCGGAAGATGGGGGTGCAGACAGCGGCTTCCCTTACGGGCGACGGACGGGTGAGGGACATCCGAAACGCACACCGGGCAGCGCTTAACGTGGTGCAATGTTCCGGCTCAATGATTCATCTGGCACGGTGGATGAAAGAAACATACGGCATTCCGTTTATCAAGGTTTCGTATTTCGGAATCGAAGATATGTCGGATGCGCTCTACGAAGTAGCAAAGTTTTTCCGGAGCGACGAGATCATGGAAAAAGCCCGTGCACTGGTGATAAGCGAACTGAGCCGGCTGCTTCCGGCGCTGGAACCCTACCGGCGTGCCCTGCAGGGCAAGAAGGCTGCCATCTACGTGGGTGGAGCCTTCAAGGCTATCTCACTGGTAAAAGCGTTGCGACTGATTGGCGTACAAACGGTGATCGCCGGCACGCAGACCGGAAATGCCGACGATTACAGACTGCTCAAGGCGATTTGCGACGACGGCTGCGTGCTGGTAGATGATTCCAATCCGGTAGAATTGTCGGAGTTCGTGAAGCAGACGGGCGCCAACCTGTTCATCGGCGGCGTCAAGGAACGTCCTATTGCCTTCAAATTGGGTATCGGCTTTTGCGACCACAATCACGAGCGCAAACAGGCGCTGGCCGGTTATGAAGGGATGCTTAATTTCGCCCGTGAAGTATACGAAACGGTTACCAGTCCGGTATGGCAGTTTGTTCATCCGGAGAGACCCGATACGAAAGATCGGTAAACCGGCGGGAGGGTATCCCTGAACCAGGGCAACCGCACCAAAATCAGGTTCAACGAAAACCAATCTCGCAACTGCCATTTTGTCGCTTTTAGCGAGGACGCTGTCACAAAAAGCGAGGACGTTGTCACAAAAAGCGAGGATGCCGTCACAAAAAGCGAGGACGTTGTCACAAAAAGCGAGGACGTTGTCACAAAAAGCGAGGATGCCGTCACAAAAAGCGAGGACGTTGTCACAAAAAGCGAGGACGCTGTCACAAAAAGCGAGGAC
>JAITAY010000327.1 GCA_031283915.1 Tannerella sp. | reverse complement strand
CTAAGTTTGACGCGTGCGCGTCAAAGTTTGCGGACCGCGCGCCTAAGTCTGCCGAGTGCGCGGCAAAGTCTGACGAGTGCGCGGCGAAGTCTGCCGAGTGTGCGGCAAAGTCTGCCGAGTGCGCGGCAAAGTTTGCCATTACTGCCGATTTTACCTGTCTACGGATAGGTATCAGAAAAAAATCCGTTACCTTTACGCCGTTTTTTTAATCATCAACTATCTCCTGAACAAGATCAATGACAGCAACCAAAGAGACGACCTCCTACTGGCAGGAAGCACTGGAAACGATTTCGCGCAGCGAACTGGAGAAGCTCCAGACGGAGCGGCTGCGCCAAACCATTGAACAGGCCGGACGTTCGGCTTTTTATGACCAGGTGTTTAAGACGCACGGACTTTCGTCCGCAAGCGTCCGTTCGCTGGACGATTTGCAACAGTTTCCCTTTACGGCGAAAGACGATCTGCGTGCCGCCTATCCCTACGGCATGGCGGCCATTCCACTGCAAAAGTGTGTGCGTGTCCATTCTTCCAGCGGGACGACGGGGAACCCGACCGTCGTCCTCCATTCGCAGCAGGACCTGGACGAATGGGCGAACCAGGTGGCGCGATGCATGTACATGGTCGGCCTGCGCGATACGGACGTTTTTCAAAATACGTCGGGTTACGGGATGTTCACCGGCGGCCTGGGATTCCAGTACGGCGCCGAACGGCTGGGGGCGCTGACCGTCCCCGCAGCAGCCGGCAATTCCAAACGCCAGATCAAGTTCATCACCGATTTCGGCACCACCTGCCTGCACATCATCCCCAGTTATGCGACGCGCCTGGCGGAGGTGTTCCGCGAACTGGGCATCGACCCCCGGCGGGACACGCGCCTGCATACGATTTGCATCGGCGCGGAACCTCATTCCGAAGAGCAGCGCCGGCGCATCGAGCATCTGCTCGGTGTGAAGGCGTACAACTGCTTCGGCATGTCGGAGATGAACGGGCCGGGCGTGGCCTTTGAGTGTCCCGAACAAAACGGCCTGCATATCTGGGAAGACTACGTCGTGGTCGAAATCGTGCATCCGGAGACGCTCCGGCCGGTGGCCGGGGGTGAAATCGGCGAACTGGTGCTGACCACCCTCCGGCGCGAAGCCATGCCGCTGATACGATACCGTACGCGCGACCTGACGCGCTTCCTGCCCGGCGACTGCCCCTGCGGACGCACCCATCGCCGGATCGACCGTCTCAAGGGACGCAGCGACGACATGATCATCCTCAAAGGCGTCAATATCTTCCCCGTACAGGTCGAGAAAGTCCTGATGTCATTCGGCGAACTGGGCGGAAACTACCTGATTACCCTCGAGACGGTCGGTAACAACGACGAGATGCTCGTCGAGGTGGAACTGGACGGCTTGCATACCGACAACTACGGGGCGTTGCAGCGCCTGACAAGGGACATCGTCCGACAGTTGAAGGACGAATTGCTGATTACGCCTCACCTGAAGCTCGTCGCCAGAGGCTCGCTGCCCGTGCAGCAGGGGAAAGCGGTGCGCGTAAAGGACTTGAGAAAACTGTGAAATCCTTGAATTTTTGAATCTTTGAATGAAATAGTCATGACAGTCAATCAACTTTCTATTTTTATCGAAAACAAGTACGGCAAACTGTGCGAGATACTGACCTTTCTGGCCAGCGAGCAGATACGCATCGTCGCCGCTACGGTCGCCGACACGTCGGAATACGGCATCCTGCGGCTGATCGTCAACGACCCGCAGCGGGCATTCCGTCTGCTGAAGGAAAACGGCGTGAGCGCCAACCTGACGGAAGTGCTGGCCATGGTGTCGCCGTCGAGCGCGGAGAGCTTTGCCCACACACTGGGCTGCTTCACACGGTCGGGGCTGAGCATTGAATACATGTACGGCTTCTCGCTCGACGGGAAATCCATCCTGATTCTGCGCACCAACGACCGCGAGGCGGCCTGCGAAGTCATTCGCCGGCAGCATCTGGAATATCTTACCGAAAACGATTTAATGAACCTGTAAAAACAAATGTCTTATGTTTGGAATTGAAGATCCTGGAATCTGGATGGCTTATCTACTGGCTTTTGCCTGCCTGATATTTGCGCTGTGGTACGGCCTCTCACACTGGAACAGAGAGGAAGATACGGACAAAGATTGATCGCTAACCGAAATTGTTTGTTTGAAATGGATACGTTACAACTTGGAATCATTGTTATTGTCTACATGTTTATCGTCGCATGGCTGGGATACCTGGGCTACAAGCGCACCAAAAATGCGAATGACTATCTGCTGGCCGGGCGCAAAGTCAACCCGATTATCATGGCGCTCTCCTATGGCGCCACATTCATATCCGCGTCGGCCATTGTCGGTTTCGGCGGAGTAGCGGCCACGTTCGGGATGGGGCTTCAGTGGCTTTGCCTGCTGAACATGTTCACGGGCGTGGTCATCGCCTTTATCTTTTTCGGCAAGCGCACCCGCAAACTTGGCTCAATCTACAACGCCCGCACCTTTCCGCAGTTCCTCGGGCTGCATTACCGGTCGCGCACCGTCCAGGTGCTGGTGGCAGCGGTGGTTTTTGCGGGTATGCCCCTCTATGCGGCGGTGGTGATGAAGGGCGGCGCTGTGTTCATCGAACAGATGTTTCATATCGACCTCCACCTGGCGCTGTTGATTTTCACGCTGATTGTTGCGGCCTACGTAATTACCGGCGGCATCAAGGGCGTGCTGTACACCGACGCGCTACAGGCCGTCATCATGTTTGCCTGCATGTTGTTCCTGCTGTTCGGGTTCTACCGGGTGCTCGGCATGAATTTCACCGAAGCCAACCGCGCCCTGACGGATCTTGCGCCCCTGGTACCCGAACGCTTCCAGGCGCTGGGTCACCAGGGATGGACGCGAATGCCGGTGACCGGTTCGCCACAGTGGTACACGCTGGTCACCTCGCTGATTCTGGGCGTGGGCATCGGCTGCCTGGCGCAGCCGCAACTGGTGGTTCGCTTCATGATGGTCGACAGCGCGAAACAATTGAACCGCGGTGTACTGATAGGCTGTGTGTTTTTGATCATCACCGTCGGCGCCATCTACCACGTCGGCGCCCTGTCGAACCTCTTTTTCCTCCGGACACAAGGCGTAGTTGCCTCCGAAGCGGTCAGGGACATGGACAAAATCATTCCGTTGCTGATCAATCAATCCATGCCTTCATGGTTCAGCGCATTTTTCATGCTGTGCATCCTTTCGGCCAGCATGTCAACGCTCAGCGCCCAGTTTCATACGATGGGGGCAGCCTTCGGGTCGGACGTATTTCCGAAGCTTCGACCCTCCCAGAATACCCATTCCACGTTCAGCGTCCGTGTGGGCGTACTGATTTCCATTCTGCTGAGCTACATCATCTGCTACACACTGAGCGACGGTATCATTGCCCGCGGGACGGCGCTGTTCATGGGTGTTTGTGCCGCCACATTCCTGCCGGCCTATTTTTGTTCGCTGTACTGGAAACGGGTCACCCGGCAAGGTGCGCTGGCAAGCCTCTGGGTCGGGTTGGGCGTCAGTCTGTTCGTCATGCTGTTCGTCCACCAGGCCGAAGCCCGATCCGTCGGGCTTTGCCGCCTGCTGACGGGTAAGGATGTACTGGTTGGCGCCTATCCCTGGTATGCCATTGACCCCATTCTTTATGCCTTGCCCATGTCCGTACTGGCCAT
>JAITAY010000251.1 GCA_031283915.1 Tannerella sp. | reverse complement strand
ATCCCGTTAGGGATGCATCCTTAACAGGATGCAATATAGGGTTATACCGGTTTATCTACCGAGCGATGCATCCCTAACGGGATGCCGGAAACAAAATCTTAACTTGATGACATTGAGTTAAAACGGACGGCAATGTGTGGGGGGATTGGGCTAAAGCCCTGCGGAGGCGCTGTTACACTTTTTTTTCTAACCACTAACCACCTCTTTATGCACAAAACTATACCGCGTGCAGTATAACTACCCCTTTATGCACAAAACGATACCGCGCGCAGTATAGCCCGTATGTATCCATGTTTCCGTGAATAGCGTTTCAAAAAAGATTTAGCTGAAAAACACCGAATCAAACGGAAATTCGGAATTTTTTCATACTTTTGCACGGTTTTGAAACAGCAATATCAGGGAAAGCGTCTGTTTGGCTCTTTGTACAAAAAGAAAACAGACGGGAAAGACCCCTGAAATTAAGTATCGAAATAATGGCAAATACGAAAAAGACAGACAAACCAAATATATTGTATCGCCTTTTTAAAGCTTATGTTCGTTTCGTTCATGACAGAATTTACTATAGCCGAACGTACAGCCTGCAAACAGAGCATATTCCGGCGGACGGTACGCCATTATTAATCGTATCGAATCATCAGAATTGCTTGAACGACCCGCTGGGAGTCCTGTTTGCCATTCGCGACCGGAAACCGTATTTTATTACTCGTGCCGACGTGTTTGACTACCATCCCCTGATCGGGAAATTTCTGCACACTATCGGGTTGTTGCCCGCCTTTCGCATTGATTACGAAGGCGAAGCGGCGCTGGAAAAAAACGAAACAACGTTTCTCATGAGCGAACGTGAACTGGTGAACGGACGCACCGTCGTCATGTATCCCGAATCCGGCCATCAGGACAAACACTGGCTGGGCGCGTTTTCCTTCGGCTATACGAAACTGGCTTTTGAAGCGGCTAAACTGGATGATTTCCGGACGGAAATATTTATTTTGCCTGCGTGCAATCATTATTCCGATTATTTCCACATTCAGGAACAGATGCTGGTGAAGTTCGGGACACCGATTTCGATTCGGCCGTATTACGAACTCTACCGTACGCGGCCGCGCACGGCTCAGCGTGAAGTAAACGCTTTGGTGCGCAGGCAAATCGAAGACTTGATGCTCGATATACGCGACTTGGACAACTATCCGGCTATCGACTTCCTGCGCAATACGTGGGGCCGGAAATACGCCCTGTCGCATGGATACGACGCTGAAGAGCTGCCCGATCGCCTGTTGTCCGACCGTGCATTTGTGGCCGCCCTGCAACAGGCGCAAACGACGGACGGGGATGCGATGCGCAAAGTCTATGACGACGCATTGAGGTTGCAGAACGGTATCAGGAAAATGAAAATCAGCGATGATTTGTTTGACCGGCCGCTGTCGTGGGGCGTTATTCTGGGGCGGACGGGTTTGTGTCTCCTGCTGTTGCCCGCATGGCTTTTCGCTTTGTGGCCGAATGCGTTGAATCTCGTCATTCCGGCGCTGATACAGCGGCGCATGACGGACAGGATGTTTTACGGAACCTTCCTGCTGACGATCAGTACCCTGTTTACGATTCCGGTTTTGTATGCCCTGACGTTCGTGCTCACATGGATGTATGTCAATGTATGGGTGGCGGCGGTGTACCTCGCGACGTTGCGTTTCCTGACGCTGTTTGCGTGGCATTACCGGAGGTTTTTCATCCGCACTCTTCAGGCCTGGCGCTACAGGATGCACCTGAAAACGGAAACATTGCAGGCGTTGCAAGCGCTAAGAGCCGACATACACCACCGGTTGAACCGGTTATTGAAGAAATAAATCATAAAATCATATCTATGGAGAAAAAAGTAGTCATCACCGGAATGGGTATCTATTCGTGTCTGGGGAAAAATCTGGACGAAGTGTGTACGTCGCTGTACAGCGGACGTTCGGGTATTGTGTTCGATCCTGCACGCAAGGAAATGGGATTCCGGTCGGCACTGACGGCTCGGCTGGAAGTACCCGAACTGAAAGGACTGTTAAGCCGGAACCAGCGGGTGTATATGCCGGAACAGGCCAAGTATGCATACGCAGCCACCCGCGAAGCCATGTCCCATGCCGGACTGGACGCCGAATACATCGACCGGCATGAAGTGGGCATCCTTTACGGAAACGACAGCAGCGCCGAGGCGGTCGTCAAAAGCGTAGACATCATGCGTGAGAAAAAGGATACGACGCTGATCGGTTCCGGCGCCATCTTCCAGTCGATGAACTCGACTGTGACGATGAACCTCGCATGTATCTTCAAGCTGAAAGGGATTAACCTGACGGTCTCCGGCGCCTGCGCCAGCGGTTCGCATTCTATCGGACTGGGCGCACTGCTTATCCGGAACGGCTTGCAGGACTGTATCGTCTGTGGCGGCGCACAGGAAGTGAATGCGTTCTCGATTGGCAGTTTCGATGGCATCAGCGCCTTCTCGGTGCGCGAAGATGCACCGGACAAAGCCTCCCGTCCGTTCGACCGCGACCGCGACGGACTGGTGCCGGGCGGCGGAGCGGCTACAGTGATTATCGAGAGTTACGAATCAGCGGTGCGGCGGGGTGCACCCATCGTCGGCGAAATCTGTGGCTACGGTTTCTCGTCGAATGGCGACCATATTTCCGTGCCGAATGTAGACGGGCCGATCCGCTCGCTGCAAATGGCAATCCGCGAAGCCGGCATCGACCTCCGCGAAATCGGATATGTGAATGCTCATGCGACTTCCACGCCTGTGGGCGACCGCAACGAAGCCAAAGCCATCTCGCAGGTCTTTGGCGACCACAAGCCGGAAACGACATCGACCAAGTCCATGACCGGTCACGAGATGTGGATGGCCGGCGCCAGCGAAGTCGTCTATTCCATGCTGATGATGAAGCATGATTTCATCGCTCCGAACCTGAACTTCGAGCATCCGGACGAAGACTCCATGCACCTGAACATTCCCGCTACGCGCGTGGACAAGCATTTTGATATTTTTCTGTCCAATTCGTTTGGATTCGGAGGGACTAACTCGACGTTAGTCGTAAGAAACTTGTAAATTAGTAAATTGAAAATTAACAACTAAAAGACTTGAAGAATGAATAAACAAGCGCTGATTACACAAATCAATGAAGTATTGGCGAATGAATTTGAGATAGAAGTTTCGACGATTCTGCCGGAAGCAAACATCAAGGAGACACTGCAATTGGACAGCCTGAGTCTGGTTGACATGGTCGCGCTGATCGAATCTACCTTTAACGTAAAAATCAAAGGTGTTGAAATCATCCGGATACAGACTTTCGGCAACTTGTATGATTTTATTTACGAACGTAAAACTGCCTGTTGATGACAACCGCTCTTTTTGAAGGAGAACAGCTTTGTGATCTCATCCCCCAGCGTGCGCCGATGGTGATGGTGGATGTGTTTTATGAGGGAAACGACACGGAAGCCTTCACGGGATTGACTGTGCATCCGGACAATCTGTTTTGTGTGGACGGGAAACTGACCGAACCGGGACTGATTGAACACATTGCTCAGTCGGCTTCGGCGCTGGCCGGTTACAGGGCGTTCCGGAAACAGCAGCCGGCGCCGGTGGGCTACATCGGCGAAATCAGGAAACTGAACCTGTTCCGCCTGCCGGCCACAGGCGAATCGCTGCGCACTTCCATCCGGATTCTTTCTGAAATCATGAACGTGTCTCTCTTGACGGCCGAGACCCTGTCGGGCGACGAAGTGGTAGTTTCGGGACAGATGAAGATTTTTATCCGCGAACAGGATGGAACCTCTGCGTGAAACCATCCGGATACGGGTGCGATTCAGCGAGGTCGATGCCCTTCGCATGGTGTGGCACGGGTGCTACATGCAGTACCTGGAAGATGCCCGCGAAGCATTTGGCCGCAGGTACGGACTGACGTACCTGCATATTTTCAATAGCGGCTATGTGGCTCCAATTGCAGACATGCACGTGCAGTACAGGCAACCGGCTACCATTGACGACCTCCTGCTTGTGGAAATCACTTGTCGCCCGACGCCCGGCGGCAAACTGATTTTCGACTACCGTATCACGAAGGAATCGGACGCTTCGCTTGTTTTGACTGCTACCACCATTCAGCTGTTCATGACGCGCGAAGGCGTCTTCGAACCTTCCTCTCCGGAGTTCTTCGATGAATGGAAGAAAAGTATGAACGATGAACTGTGAGAGACGAGTCTGATGTATGCGGATGTATTTTGCTCCGTAGTTCATCGCTCTCTCCACAGGGAGTTCATCAAAAGCGTGGGCAATCCTACCCGCCTTGTCAGGAAATATACAGGAAACAGGATTCCCGCAAAACCCGAAAAAAACATACAAGAAGAAAAAAAAATCTCACGAGAAACGGATTTCATTTCTCGTGAAGAATTTTCTTTCTCCCGTGAGGATTTTTTTTC